>JAZFTF010000096.1:0-6179 GCA_036446495.1 Candidatus Omnitrophota bacterium
GAGAAGTTTCGAAAATACGCATTTATCAGTGCCGAAAAGAAGAGATCAAACGTGCTAGGAGAAGGGCTTTATTTATTTCTTGAGACATGCAAAGCCGAGATCCCGGAGGCAGCGACATATAAGATAATCGGGGGGTTAGACGACCATAATAAGTTCAGGATGAGGTATTACCTATACCCGCGCTTAGAGTCGGAGGAACCGGGGTATGTTCTTGACATATCGCCCCAGCGCGAGAGATATATTTTAAAGAGAAGGAGATAGAAATTTTTATGGAGATCTCTTTGTTGCTTGTCTGTTTTTTTGTGACTATCACAATAGGTTGGTCTGTGTTGAATCTGGTACTGCGCGAGAAGGGGGGCGCGGTTCTTTTAGAGGGGCTCTCCCTCTCTTTTGGTATCGGCATGGGCGCCGTAGCTATAGAGATGTTGATATTTTATTTCTTGCGTCTACCGCTCTCTTTGATCAACCTGGTCTTGCCCTGGATACCCGTAGCCTTATGCAGCTTTATATTCTCAAAGAGAACGATAACACTCAATAGCGGTGCCCGGGCCAAACTGACTCTCTTCGAAAAACTTTTATTAGCAGGAATAGTCTTTCAGGTGGCGCTCGTTTTTTTTAGGGCCTTCTTGAAGCCCCTTGAATCTTTCGACAGTATAGCCATGTACGCGATGAGATCGAAGATAATATTCCTTGGCGGGATGATACCTCGGGATTTCTTTACGGATATCACGCTAAGGATCCCAAACCCGGATTACCCATTGCTCCTACCGCTCGTAGAGGTATGGATATACACGTTCCTGGGAAGCATAAACGACCTTCTGGTCAAAGCGGTATTCCCCGCGTATCTTCTCTCATTTCTTGTCATATTCTTCTCTCTCTTGAAAAGAGTTATATCGAGGACCGGCGCCTTCCTGTTTACCTTTATCTTGGCCACTATCCCTCAGTTTGTCAATTTCGCGACAGTAGGCTATACCGATATCATACTCGCGTATTACTATTCTATAGGGATGATCTACCTATTTTTATGGATGAAAGGCAGGAAGACCGGAGACCTGGTCATTGCGGGGCTCTTTTCCGGTTTCGCGGCCTTCACAAAGAACGAAGGGATAATGCTCTTTTTTGTAAATATTATATTGCTCCTCCTCTATTTCGTTAAGAACCTCGATAGAGAGATGTTAAAGAAAGCAGCCGTTTACGTTTTGGTAGTAGCATTGATAGCTGCCCCATGGGCCTTCATAAGGTTTTCCAATGGCCTTGAGAACGATCTTTTAAAGTTCAAAGAGATGGGCGCAGAGAGGTTTGTCGATATCTTTAAGAGACTGGACAGGATACCTGTTATATTATATGAGTACCAAAAGCAATTCTTCGGGCCGAAGAAGTGGAATATCGTCTGGATACTCTTCCTGGGGCTCTTCGTATTGAATATAAAGAGGGCGTTTAACGGAGACCTAAAGTATTTCTCGCTCTCTATATTCCTTATACTGTTTTTTTACGGATCGGTCTATATGCTTATCCCGGTGGATGGCCCGATAAACTGGTATATCGCCAGCGGCGTCAGCCGGCTCTTTATACACTTTGTCCCTATAGCTGTCTTCTGGCTCGCTCTTTTGTGCGGCCAGAAATATTGCAAAGATGATATATGAACCCAGCCCATAAAAATAACGATTGCATGAACGAGAAAAATACGGGCTGGGTGAACCCAGCACTTTACTATATACAAATATGCAAATTGACAAAGGATGGATGGTCATGACAAATAAGGAAGGTGCTGGGTGAAGATACTCTTGGTGAAACCCCATAACTTAAGCGATCATATCCAGCCGTCATTGGGGCTGGGATACCTTGCGACCGCGTGCAGAGATAAGGGGCACGACGTCTCTATGCTTGATTGTATAAAGGAGAACTTGCGGGTGGATTATCTTGTAGAGAGGATCGAGGACCTAAAGCCCGATATGATAGGGATCCAGTGCTACACATTCGACATAAAGTTTGTAAAGGATATCCTGGGAAGGTGCAAAGATATAAACCCGGACGTCGTCACCGTTATAGGCGGGCCGCATCCCTCGGCAGTGCCTAATGAGACCTTCGAATATTTCGGGAGTTCTCTCGACTTCTTGTTCGTAGGAGAGGCGGAGAAGCCGCTGCAGTCGTTGCTTGAGAAGCTGGAAGGCAGGTCCGAAATAGATCTTTCCGAAATAGGAGGACTTGCCTGGAGAGATAACGGTGATATACGCGTAAACCCTCAAGTCTTCACAGAAGATCTGGACAGCCTGGGGATGCCGTCCTGGGACCTTATAGGCCCCGAGACATACCCCGAGGCTCAACACGGGGCATTTTTTAAGAAGTTCCCGATAGCGCCCCTTATGTTCACGCGCGGATGTCCATATCCATGCACATTCTGCGCGGGCAGCATAGTATCAGGAAAGCGCATAAGGAAGCATAGCGTAGATTTCATGATAGACGAGATAAAGTACCTCTATGACATTCACGGCATAAGGGAATTCCATGTAATTGACGATAACTTTACATTAGATAGAGAATACGCCAAGGCGTTCTTGAGAAGGCTTATCGACCTTAAGCTCGATATAAGCTGGGCCACCCCCAACGGCGTTCGCCTCGACGCTCTCGACGGAGAACTTCTAGACCTTATGAAAGCCAGCGGCCTGTATCTTATATCGCTCGGCATAGAATCCGGTTCCGACAGGGTGCTAAAGCTCATGAAGAAGCAGACGAGCGTCGATAAGATAAAGAAGGGCATAGAACTTATCAGATCAAAGGATATAGATATAGCGGGGTTTTTTATAGTCGGTTTTCCCGGAGAATCTGTAAAGGAGATAAAGGATACGATACGATTCTCGCTGGATCTGGATCTAATAAGGGCTAACTACTTTACATATCTTCCGTTCCCCGGATCGGCGAGCTATAAAGAGCTAGAGCAGGGTGGCCGCCTGGACAATGTGGATTGGGACAGGTTCTATTTTATGAACGCCTCTTATGTCCCGGATGGGATGACGAGAGACGACCTTAAAGCCTTGCAGAGGAGCGCCTTCTTTAAATTCTATTTCAGGCCGAGGATATTCTGGAAGAACATAACCGGCGTAAAGTCTTTTAGGCATTTTAAATTTTTATCAAAAAGGTTCTTTCACTGGATCGTGATGAGGTGATCTGATATGAAAGTGATATTTATAGACAGAGACGGAGTTATAAACAAAGACCCGGGGGGGTGGACCGAGTACAGCTATGTGATAAAGTGGGAAGATTTCCATTTTCTGCCGGGCTCGAAGAGTGCGCTTAAGAGACTGACCTTCGCTGGCTATGAGATAATAATAATATCGAACCAGCAAGGGGTTAACAAGGGATGCTTCACTCCGGATGATCTCAATAAGATAAATCAGAATATGTTAAAGAGTATCGCAGATGCTGGTGGGAGGATCCGTTCAGTGCACTACTGCCCTCATAGAAAGGAAGAAGCGTGTGGCTGCAGAAAACCGGATACGGGGCTCTTTGAAAAAGCGGTCAAGGATTTCGATGTAGATTTTAAAGAGACCTTTTTTATCGGAGACGGCATGACGGATATAGTAGCGGGCAAGAAGCTTGGGTGTAAGACGATCTTGGTACTATCCGGAAAATCGAAAAAGACCGACATCGAGACGTGGGGCGCTAAGCCGGACTACATAAAGAAGGACCTTTCCGAAGCTGTAGGCTGGATCCTGGAAGAATGGAGACGGGATGGCTAAGAAGGTACTTGTAATATACTCAACAGCCGGCGCGGGCCATAAAAAGGCGGCCCTCGCCGTAAAGAAGGCCTTCGACCTTATGCATCCGGACGCGCAAATAGATATAATAGACGCTCTTGACTATACGAGCGCGTTCTTTAAGTGGACATACCCCAGGATATATATTTTTATGGTGAACCGCATACCGTTCTTCTGGGGGATATGCTATTATCTTCTGGATAATAGATTTTTTTACAGCATGGTATCTTGGATGCGCCATCTTACGAACCGCTTTCATGGCCGCGCGCTTGCGAAATTCATGTGTGAAGCAAAGTATGACGTTATTATATCGACACATTTTTTGCCGCCCGATATTATTTCTATGGTGGGTAAGGATAAGATACCGTCCCGCCTTATCAATGTTGTGACCGATTACAGGATGCACACATTCTGGTACGCGTCGGCTACAGATTTTTACGTGGTCGCCCATGATCTGACCAAAGAAGAGCTTATGGAGAAGTACCGGGTGCCTGAAGAGAAGATAAAGGTCCTAGGCATACCAATAGATCCTGTCTTCTCAAAAGAAGTTGATAATGATAGTATCAAGGCGAAGCTCGGCGTCGAGAAGGACCGATTTACAGTTTTGATAGGAAGCGGCGGATTCGGCGTCGGCCCTGTTCTGGAGCTGGTAGAGTCTTTTAAGGGGATATCGATACCCATGCAGCTGCTCGTAGTTTGCGGCAAGAATGAAACTTTGTGCTTATCGGTAGGTAGCCTGCAGAAGGAGCTCGGATTTCCTATAAAGGCATATGGTTTTGTGGATAATATGGATGAGCTTATGGCGATATCCGATATAGTCATCACCAAAACCGGCGCTCTTATGTCATCGGAGGCGCTCGCTAAAGGGCTTCCGATAATCGGTATAGCCCCCATACCCGGACAGGAGACAAGGAACTTTAAGGTCCTTTCCAAGATAGGGGTAGCTCTCGAAGGCAAGAATGTCAAAGAGATACCCGAGACCGTAAAGAGATTGTATAGGGACGAGAAGTTGATAACGGATATCAAGAAGAAGATAGAGACGGCCAAGAGGCCGGATGCAGCTTTCGCGATAGCACGATTCTCAATGGAGGTATAAGGATTTGAGCGTAAAGGATGAGCTCATCGATATAATAAGATCCATAGAGTCTTTTGTTGAACTCCAGAAGATCTCTGGGATAGACGATTATTTAAAATCGGATCCCGGCCACCTAAAGGACGCGCCGCAGACCAGGACACAGAAGACGGAGGCGCTGGAATCTCTCGAGATGGAGGTCCTTTCATGTAAGAGATGCGGGCTCTGCGCCACTCGCAACAATGTTGTCTTCGGGTCCGGCGATCCTGACGCCGACCTTATGTTTGTAGGAGAGGCGCCGGGGCATGATGAGGACTTACAGGGGCTCCCTTTTGTCGGTAGGGCCGGCGGGCTTCTTACAAAGATCATAGAGGCGATGGGCTTAAAGAGGAAGGATGTCTATATTGGCAACATTATCAAGTGCAGGCCCCCAAGCAACAGAAATCCATTGCCGACCGAGATACTGAATTGCGAAGAGTATCTTATAAAACAGGTGGATATAATAAAACCAAAGGTCATATGTACCCTCGGAAAATTCTCAGCCCAGACTCTGCTCAAGACTCAAGAACCGATATCGAAGTTAAGGGGGAATTCATACTCTTATCACGGGATAAAGCTTATGCCGACCTTTCACCCAGCGTACCTACTGCGGAATCCCGCGGAAAAAATAATAGTCTGGCAGGATATGCAGAAGATCATGTCGGTGTTGGGACTTAATGTAAAATGAAACGCTTAAATTCTAAATTCAGCTATCAGCTCTCAGCCTTCAGCTTTCAGCTAAAAAAAGAAATGACTTGCTTGAGAGCTGATAACTGACAGCTTGCGCCAAAGACGGATCAGCCTATGGCTGAGAAAGCTGAAAGCTCAGAAATTTGTTTCATATCTCGAATTTTATATTAGTTAGAACAGAATATACAAGGAAGGTGCTGGGTGAAGTACGCCTCAATAGCTATAAAGCTGCCGCTGGATAAGCAATTTACCTACCGAGTGCCGAAGCTCATGGAGGATAAGATAACCCTTGGCATGAGGGTCTGGGTGCCATTCGGTCCCAGGAAGGTGGTAGGATATGTGGTAGATCTTACAGATAAGTCCGAGATAGAGAATACCAAACCCATAGAGTCCATCATAGACGCCTATCCGATGATCTCTGAAGAACTTTTAAAACTTACTAGATGGATGGCCGATTACTATATCTGCTCATGGGGGGAGGCGATAGACGCGTCGATACCCGGTGTCCTGAAGAAAGGCAAGACCAGCGTCAAAACGCGGTGCAAGCATGATGAAGAGCCGTATGAAAAGAGCGTAAATCTCGTTCCTAACCAAGAACAGAAGGTGGCTATCGATATAATCAA
>JAZFTF010000097.1:0-2777 GCA_036446495.1 Candidatus Omnitrophota bacterium
CACCTCTTCCTCTCTCTTTACCTCAAGCTCCATAGACTTGCGCTCATCCTTATCTTTGGTCATCTTTTCTTTTTCATAAATCCTTCGGAGACTAGCGGCATACTCCACATATTCACCCGGGAGTATAAGCTCATCTTTGGCCCTCGATATAAAACTAACAAAGCTTTTTAAGACTGCGGAAGGGTCGGCCAGCTGGAGATAGTAATCGAGCTTAAGTGACGGCAGGAGTTTCTTTAATATTATCCACTTCTCCACATCATCAAGTATCTTGAAGTTGGCGGGGATGCCTATGTGGCTGCCGTTCTCGGACAGTATCCTCCTGGCGAAGGCGTGAAATGTCGACATCCATATGTCGTGGCTTCCCTCTCCGACGACAGAATCGACCCTCTCCTGCATCTCGTCTGTGGCCTTGTCCGTGAATGTCAGCGCCAGGATATTCTCCGGCTTCAGGTCTTTTTTTGTCCGGAGTAGGTGGGCTACGCGGGTAGTTATGACCCTGGTCTTTCCGGTGCCGGCGCCCGCCACGATAAGGACAGGGCCCTCTGTAGCGGTGACTGCCTCTCTCTGCTCGGGATTAAGGCCTTCCAGTATCTTCTGAACTTCTCTTGTAGCCATTGCAAAAACTCTCTATATCCTTTATCTTCCAGAGATCAGGGAAGCCCGCGCACTGTTTGGGCTTTGCGGAATGCACCGAACATGTATCCCCTTCCTGGAGGATGCACCTTCCATCCTCTTTTGTCTTCAATGTCAGCCGGGGGCGATGGATCATCTCTGTATAAGTGTTAACGAACGCAAATTCGGTCATAAATAGATAATTCGCTATTCTCTTTACATCGTCTTGGGTGACATATACATACCCACCCCATCTGCAGCAAACACCGCACTGTACGCATTCAAACTCGTTCACCCCGTTAGACCTTTCGCCAGAATTGTTATTGTCAGGTCTAACGGGGCTCATTTTACTATAGGCTCCTCAAGATAGATGCCCGGATCCATGGCAACATCGTCTTTTCTTATCTCGAAATGGATGTGTGACTTCATGCCCTCGCTGCGGGCGTTTCCTGTGCATCCGATCCATCCTATCACGTCGCCCTGTCTCACTTTCTTTATCCAGCGCATGTTCGTTCCTTCCAGATGGCCATAGCGCGATTGGAACCCATCTTTATGATATATGACCACGTAGTTTCCGTATCCGTCGAGATCAAAATTGCTCACTGCCCAGCCGCTCTTTATGGCAAAGACCGGCTCGCCTCTCTCGACAGCTATGTCTATGCCTTTATGTATCCTGCCCCTGCTCCTCTTGGCCCCGAAATGGCCGTCGCCGAATTTATCATACCTTAGCTTGATCACATCCCCTTCTACGGGAGAGACGAACGCAACACTATCATTGTAATAGATGAGGTCGTGGACATAATAACCGCCCAAGAGCGCTGCCACTATTAATAGTACAAGGAGGATCTTCTTCATATCAACGCGCGGAGTACTTTCTGGCAAGTGTAAAGATAAAGAGGCCCATCAGAAAAGCGCCAAAAAAAGCCTCTGAAGCGGCTATTAATCTAAACGCTGTAACTACTTTCGGCACCATCTCTCCGTATCCGAGTGTGGTAAAGGTGACGATACTGTAATACAGATAATCCCCAAAGCTTAAGGGTATATTGGATGAGACGACGGTCACCATCTTTAAAAAATAGTAAAGATAAGCGTAACCGAAAATTATACAGAGCGACGACACCACTATCTTTATAGGCATCTCACCATAGCCGCAGAGAAGGCCCATAAGGGCCATCGGTATATAAGCGGGGTCCTTCTGTTTCAAAAGACGCATCTTCTCCATAGTCTTCTCTTTAAATGACGCCCAACTCGCGTCATTGTACCTGCCCTCGGTTATAAAGTAGCGCTTGAGGTTACGATAGGTCTCCTCGGCGGAGATATACCCCGCTTCATGAGCCTTACACTTCTGGAAAAATTTGCCGGTACCGCAGTGAAAGCTACCCTTCGTCAATCCTTTGGCATCTGTGAGCTTGGTCCTCCAAAGACGAGTATTAAAGAGATTTGCCTTCCAGAGGTCGGCTTCGGATAGGTCCGCCTCTACAAGCTTCGCTCCACGCAGATTGGCATTCCACAGGCGCGCGCCCTTAAGATTTGCCTTTGTCAGATCGGCGTATGAGAGGTCCGCGCCCGTTAAGTCGCTATTCGACAGATCGGCCCCGATGAGGCCTGTCTTTGAGAGATTCGCGTCGAAGAGTGTGACCCCGGATAGATCGACTCGCGCAAGGTCAGCCCCAGACAGGTCTTCCCCGGAAAGGTCGGTCGGCTCTCTCTTTCGTATCCTCATAATGAGATCTTCCCGCTCGAGCGAGAGGATCTCTCCATCGGCATCGATCTTGGCCATTGTTACCTTTCTTTTACCCACGCACCAGTCCCACTTCACACATGTAAATTCCCCATGAAGCGGGACAGTGCGGGGTTTCGCTCCACGGGGAGGCTCGTGAAAAGATAGCATACCACGGCTGCTAGACCGTGAATCCTCATATTAATATTATATAATGGCAGGCGGTTAAAATCAAGATGTTACTTAAGGAGCCCCTGGAAATGGTAAGATAGATCGTACCCCCCTTAAGCTGCTTTGTTTTAGTAAGGAAGTATATGGAAGGCTAGTTAAGGAGTGTAGCAGGTCAAGGAGGAAGGGGTTAACCCCTTCGGCGAAAAATCGAAAATTCAACTCTCCGCGGCCTGTTAAGGCAAAGGTTCCTTATGAGAAGAGTAAGCCTTCAATA
>JAZFTF010000098.1:0-6821 GCA_036446495.1 Candidatus Omnitrophota bacterium
GACCCTTCTATTCTTCGACAGGCAGTCATATATCACATATTCGGCTATCGCGGTCTTGCCCGAGCCCGTAGGCGCGGATACTATCACCGAATGGCCCTCTTTTATGTGATCTATGGCTCTCTTCTGGAATGGGTCGTATATCATAAGATAATTTTGTAGACTATTAACTTTCCGCTTATTATAATATATTATAGGTAAAGAAATGGCAAGCTATTTAGAGATTATAAACCCCGCATTGCCCTTAAGAGAAGAAAGGGCGCATCTATACCTGATCGCATAGGAGACTGTAAGTGTTTACGAATCATCAATGGGCATATATCAAGCATTGGGTGATCCTGGTAATAGTAGCAGAGTCTTTGATGTTTTTATTTAACAGGCACCTGACGGTAGGCTATCTCGTAATCGTTCTATTGTTTCTGGGGGGCTTCATCCTTCGTCTGCTGAATCTCTATCCTGGTAGGCCGGAACCGCTTATACTCGACTTCTCAGGAATCCTTATCGCGCTCGGGTTCGCTTACCTGGCCAATACCTTAGGGCTCTCTAGCCTAAGGTTTTTGCTGATATTCACTTCTTCCTTAATTATAGTACCCCACATAATATATATAGTGAAGAAGATAGATATCGCTAGATAAAATCCCACCATGTCATTCCGGTTTGCGAACTGTCGCTGAAAATATCGGCGAATAATAGTTGGCTTCTTATTTTTTTATTCTCTTGCGGACAGCAGGCCATGAGAGCGAGTTCAATATATTCTTCTTTTCGAGCCATCCCCTCCTTGCCACGCTTACGCCGTAACGCATATGATCCAGACTGTAGGTTATGTGCGCGTCTGTCGTCAAAGCTATCATTACCCCAAGATCTTTCGCGCGACGGCAATTTATATCCGTAAGGTCCAGCCTTTCGGGATTAGAGTTTACCTCTATGGCCGTATTTGTGTCACGCGCCGCCTTTAAGACCTCTTCGATATTTATTTGGTACCCTTCCCTTTCTCCTAAAAGCCTGCCGGTTGGGTGGGCGATTATGTGTACATATCTATTCTTCATAGAGGTGACAGTCCTCCTGGTCAGTTTCTCTTCTGACTGTGTAAACCCGCTGTGTATAGCCGCCGTCACCACATCAAGCTCTTTGAGTATATCGTCGCTGTAATCGAGTGAGCCGTCGTCCATTATATCCACCTCCACTCCCGCCAAAACCTCTATGCCTTTGAGCTTCTTATTGAGTTTGTGGATCCGGTCGATCTGCTCTAGTCGATCCTTCACGCTTAGGCCATTCGCGATCTTGAGGCTTTTGGAATGGTCTGCGATCACGATGTACTCATAACCCCTTGCTTTAGCGGCCATCGCCATCTCTTCGAGCGAGCTGCTACCGTCACTCCAGTCGGAATGGACGTGAAAATCGCCTTTGATATCCTCGAGCTCCACAAGATCGGGGAGATTATCGTCCAGAGCCGCTTCGCATTCGCCAGAGTCTTCTCTCAACTCTGGGGGCACATAGGCCATGCCCAGGGCTCTATATACATCTTCTTCGGTCCTGCTGGCGATCCTCTTGTTGCCCTTATTTTTTCCGCCAGAGGCGGGTCCGCCTCTGGCGGAAAATACTCCGTACTCGCTCACTTTAAGCCCTTTGGAGATAGCCAGCTTCCTAAGGTGTATATTGTGACTCTTAGATCCGGTAAAGTATACCATAGCCGCCCCGAAGAGATCCTTTTCCATGACGCGAAGGTCCACCTGTATATCTTCCTTTGTAAGAATACTCGATCTTGTTTGCCCATGCGCGAGCACCTCTTTGGCCTCAGGAATAGAGGTAAAGACATCCATGACCTTTAAGGGCTTCGTTGATATAGCAAGGATATCTATGTCCCTGACCATCTCTTTCATCCTGCGCAGGCTTCCCGCGTAAGATATCTTCGCTACATCTTTTAGCTTCTCCAGTCGGCTTATTACCGTCTCGGCTGTAAAGAGCGCTACAGATAGGAGCATCTTGCCTTTTTTCTTCTTTATAAACTCGATCCCTTTAAGGATCTTCTCTTCTGTCTTCTTTTTCATCCCGGCAAGAGCGCTTATCCTGTGGCTTTTGGCCTTCTTCTCAAGGTCTTCTATGTCTTTGATCTTTAACGCATCGAAGAGGCGCTTCGCGGTCTTGGGACCAACCCCAGGTATGGTTACCATCTCCAAGAGAACGGCCGGGGTCTTCTTCTTTATCTTCTCATACGCCTCTATCCTGCCTGTCGCGAGAAAATCCTTTATCTTCGAAGCGAGGTCCTTTCCTATGCCCGGGATATCCTCCAGCTCATCCCGTCTCGCTATCTCTTCTACGTCTTCGGCAAGCGACTCCAGGTTGAGAGCCGCCCGCCTGTAGGCCTGTATCCTGAAACGGTTCTCCCCCACCAGTTCGAGCATATCGGCCATCTTATTAAATATCCTGGCGATCTCAAAGTTCTTCATATCTTTGCTCCTATAAAACTATTTTACCCTTTTTATCCTTTTTACTCAACATTATATATTTGTACCGGTTGCGGTTTTGGAACTTTTAAGGTATAATCTACAAAAAGGTTTTTATATGGTACAGACTGATCAGAGGATAAAAGACATAAAAGAGATATCGTTAGCCATCGATACGTGGGACGATATATACTCCGACTTTGACCCGCGGCCGCTCAACGAGAGAAATCTATCAGAAGACTTCCTGTCTGAATTAAGAAAAAGGCACAGGGAGACACGCAGGGGAACCTACAGGGTATCCATATACGCCCCCATAACCCTTAAAGACGATAAGACCGAAAAGACTGTGATCCAAAGATTAAAGGGACACTTTAAGTACCGGTACCTTCAGAGACAGAAAGAGTTGAAGGGTGTAAGGATAAGAGGGGCTATCTTTGTGACATTCGGCATCATCTCCCTCGGATTTTTGACGCTCGCGACCTTCTTTAACTCATTTGGTGAACTTACGATCGAGATACTAGGTATCGTATTGATGCCCTTGGGGTGGTTCGGTATATGGGAAGGCTTCTCCAAGATCGTCGATACCTCTCCAAAATTCTTACAGGAAGAGATACACTTCAATAAACTCTCCAAGGCTAACTATAGATTTATATACCTGGAAGAAGGCAAACAGACTACTTAAGGTCCTGCGCGTCTTTGATCCAGACAAGCCTGCCTGAACCTGTCTTTAGGTCTTCGATCTCCACCAAGGCACAGCTTCCTTTGCTTATATTCATGTCGGATTCTTTGACGCCTGTCAAAAACGATATGACTATGCCTATGTGCGGCTGATGGCCTACAAGAAGTATGCTCTTTGAGCTTTTGTAACTCTTTAATTCGTCCAACAATACCTCCGGAGGAGTGCCCACAAGAAGGTTCTCTGAGGCCGATACCCTGTCTTTACAACCAAAGGTATTCGCCACGATATCAGCTGTCTGGATGGCTCTCAACAAAGGGCTGGTAAGAACGGTGTCAAGCCCGGACGAGTCGCCTTTAAGGAACTTGGCTAGATTAGACATCGTCGCCGCCCCGAATGATGTAAGAGGCCTGTCCTTGTCTTCCATTCCCGGGATCTTTTCGATAGCCTCCGCATGCCTTAAGAAATAGAGTTTCATATTCTTCCTCCTATTTAAAATTTTATGTTCATGCCGTCTTTAGCTATCATGACCTTATTCTTAAAATGCTTTCTGCATTGTCTAAGTATGGGGTACCTGTCACATATAGGGTATAGATGCGAAAGGAGGAGCTTCTTGGGATCGGCTAAAGAAGCTATCTTGCCCGCGATCGAGGGCGTTAAGTGTCCTGCCACCTTGTATTCGTCGGGCGCGGAGCACTCTAATATAAGAAGGCTTGCGCGCCGGGCGAGTTTGACCATATTTTCGCAGTAGTCCGTATCCCCCGAATACGCCAGGGAGGATCCTCCGGAGATATCTATCCTGAAACCCACACTCCCTTCGGCATGCGCGACGGGTTTCGTTCTAATCTTTAAGCCTCCTATATCCAGCTCGCCCTCCTCCATCTCCTTTACCACGAACTTATAAGACTGGGGATTGATCGCAGTAGGGTACAAAGCAAGAAGCCTATCGTAGAAACCATTGAAGCCGCGCGGCCCTATAACCACAAGGTCTTTCTTTCTGGGGTTTATACCATTTCTCGCGGCGAAGAGGATAGCAGCGAGGTCGAGTGTGTGGTCAGGATGAAAATGGGTATAGAGGATATAGTCTATGTCCTGATAAGTTACGCCGTAACGGATCAATCTCTGCAGCGTGCCCGGGCCGCTATCTAATAGTATGTTTTTGCCCTTAGCCGTCAGCAAATAGCCCGGGGCACCCCTTTTTACATTAGGTATACCTGTCCCTGATCCAAGTACTAATAAATTTGGCATATTAGATGAGTGTATGATTTATGGAGCTTAAAAGGCGACATAAATCATATGCACGAATTTAATTCTCCGCAGCCCAAAACATCTGTGAAACTCTTTTATGGGCGAAGGAGAATACATTCTTAATCTTTTACTATCTTGACCCAAACCGAACGGTGCCTCGGCCCATCGAATTCGGCAAAGTATATACCCTGCCAGGTGCCCAATAAAGGCTCGCCGCCTTTTATTATTATAGAGACCGAAGACCCTACGATAGAAGCCTTTATATGGGCCGGGGAGTTGCCTTCTGAGTGGGCGTAGCCGCCCTCAGGCACGATCTTTAATCCTTTTACAATATCTGTCCTGACCGCGGGATCGGCATTCTCATTTATGGTCACTCCGGCGGTAGTATGGGGCACAAAGACTATGCAGATGCCGTTGGCCACTCCCTCTTTAGCTATCGCCCCGCGCACATCTCGCGTTATATCTATAAGCTCTTCGCGCTTGGCCGTTCTCACATTAAATGGCTTCATACCATAGCCTCTCTTTGCAATGCGAGTAAAGCGAAACAATCTGAGGTTAGCCCTTCCCAGATTGCTTCCTCCTACGCCCACAAAAGAACTTCAGAGAAGTTTTGGGCTTCGAAGGACACGTCGTCGCCTTTGGCTCCTCGCAATTAAACTCAGCCATAGATTTACGTCGCACTTTGTGCTCCGTAAATCTAGGATTCGTTTAAATTATAACATAGAGGATTATCCTTTACAACACCCGATACAATATATATAATATCTTTTATTATGGAGAATTTTACATTAAAGATCGTAGATACCCTGGCACATGGTTCCGAAGCAAAGACCATACGCCTGGGCCTCGATCGGGATATACCCTACAGGCCCGGACAGTACCTTATGCTCACCATAAAGGCTGGGGATAAGAACGTCACAAAACCCATCACTATCTCGAGTTCTCCTACAGAAAAGGGGTATATAGAATTTACCAAAAAAATGACAGGAAGCGCATTCTCCAATGCCATCAGCGCAGCAAAGAGAGGCGACGAGCTTTCTGTAAAAATGCCTTTTGGCAAGTTTATATTCGATGGACAATTTGAAAAAGCCGCCTTCATAAGCGGCGGCATAGGTATCACCCCCATAGTACCTATGCTAAAATACGCCACAGATAAAAATATACCTTCAAGCCTGATCTTATTGTATTCCGGGCGCACTCCGGAGCATCTGATATTTAAAGACGTTTTCGATAATATGCAAAAAGCCAACAAGCATCTAAGAATAACATATACGGTCACCGACTGCGGCAAAGACGTCCCTAATTGCAAGACCGGGCGCATAGACGCCAAGATGATAGATAGCGAGATACAGGATTACAGAGATAGAAAGTTCTTTATTTGCGGCCCGCCTGCCATGGTCGGGGCTATGCGTTCTGTGCTCATGGACGATTTGAGTGTGGATAGATCGAATATTTTCGCTGAAGACTTCTTCGGTTATTAAAAGGGGGTTCGAGATCGATAATTACGCCAAGACTATAAAGCTTATTAAAGACGCGCGGAGTATTGCTATATCGTGTCACATGCACGCTGACGGGGATTGTCTCGGCTCCCTGTCCGCGCTGGGCCTCGCCCTTATGGGTATGAAAAAGAAGGTGTCTCTATATTCTCCGGGCAGGATCCCACCCAGATACGCGTTCCTTCCTTTGCATAACAAGATAAACAAAGGCCGCTTAAAAAGATCTTATGACCTCGCCATATCCGTGGACTGCGGCAACAAACACCGGCTTGGACACATATATGAGGATGTCTTTACAAAAAGCCGTAGCATAGTCGAGATAGACCACCACGCGACACGGACGGCTTTTGGCGACATCCAGCTTCTGGATCACGATGCCTGCTCGGCTGGACAGATAGTATACAACCTCATACGCAGGTTGGGCGTAAAGATAGATAAAGAGATCGCCATGAGCCTACTTGTATCCCTGATAGTAGAGACAGGGTCGTTTAGGTTTCCATCGGTAAGCGCGGACACCTTCAGGATATGCTCTGAACTCTTAGAGACCGGTGTGAATTTCAACGCAATAACGAATGCCTGTTTTTGGATAAAGACACCTTCCGAGGTGCAGCTGACCGGCCTGTGCATGAGTAGGATAAAATTTAAAGCGGGCGGAAAGATCGCGTACTCCTCGATAAGCCAGAAAGACTTCCACAGGTTCAAGGGCAAGGATGAGAATATAGACCCCGCCGCTGATGAGATACGCGCTATCAAGGATATAAAAGCTGTGATCCTCTTCAGGGAACTCAACTCCAACACAATACGCGTAAGCCTCCGCTCAAAAAACAGTATAGACGTCGGCAAAGTAGCCAAGATCTTTGACGGAGGAGGCCATTATGATGTGGCCGGGTGCTATATACAAAATAGCCAAAGATCGAAGAATGCCCTTTTAAGAGAAGTCGAGAGCGCCGTAAAGGACGG
>JAZFTF010000099.1:0-3450 GCA_036446495.1 Candidatus Omnitrophota bacterium
CGGCCTCTTCCTCCATACGGTCGGCGCTCGCTCGCTTCGAATCCTACCGCCGTAGACTTCCTCTTGAAAAAAGCGTTATGGTAGCGGCGGTAGGACTCGAACCTACGACTCCGGAGGTATGAGCTCCGTGCTCTAACCGGCTGAGCTACGCCGCCACGCTTAAAATTGGTATATTACTATATCAAAATAACATACTTTTTGCAACGTCAAAAAACAAACCGCTGTGACTTCTCCAGGCCCTCATTCATACTGCCGGTCCTATAGCCCATAAGATCAAGGGTTATGTAGGTAAACCCCAGGGCCTTGAGCTTCTTCGTGATTTTCGAGCGGATCGTTTCTTTTAGGAATTTATTTATTTCTTTTTTGCCAACTTCTATTCTTATAATGTTTTTCTCATGGAGTCTGACGCGAAGTTGGGTAAAGCCCAATCTTTTTATATACACCTCGGCCTTCTCAATGGCACCCAGCTTTTCTCTGGTAATCTCTTGATTATAAGAGAAGCGGCTGGCCAAACACGCGAAGGATGGCTTATCCCACGTCTTTAGGTTTCGGGCCTTTGATAGCCTCCTCACATCATCCTTTGACATATTCGCTTCCTGAATAGGGCTCCTGACGTTTTCCTCCCTTGCGGCAATGCGACCATACCTCATATCTTTAAGGTCATCCTTTGTGGATCCGTCCAAGACCGCGTGGAAACCTTCATCTCTGGCAATCTTATTTACCTTAGCGAATAGTTCCTTCTTGCAGTAATAGCACCTGTTGAGGGGGTTACTGGTAAACTTCTTATTCGATAGTTCCTCTGAGGTAATAAAGACCTGCCTTGCGTTCAAGTCCCTGGCAATCTGAACCGCTCTCTGCCTCTCTTCGCGCGGATATGATTCAGAGAGAGCGGTTACAGCTAAGACATTCTCTTTTCCAAGAATAGATTGGGCCGCTGACAGCAAAAATGTGCTGTCGACGCCTCCGGAATAGGCTACGGCCACCTTCTCCATCTTAAGCAATATCTTCTCAAGCTTCAGCAGCTTTTTATCTCTTTTCATCTCTCCATCGATTCCTTCGAAGCCATCCTTACATCTTTCTTGGACTCGGCGTAGCAGAACTAATCCATCCACCGCCCAGGACCCTGTTGCGTTTATAAAAGACAGCCGCCTGGCCGGGTGTCGGCGATTCCTGCGGCTTGTCGAATGTGACTTCGACAGATTTTTTTAATACGGTAAACCGCGCTCCGGCTTTTTTGTGCTGTGATCTTATCTTTACCTGGGCGCGAAATGATTTTGTCTTTGGCATCGCGATCCAGTTTACACCATTAACGACCATACTCTTAAAGTATCTGCTCTCTTTCGGCCCCACTACAATAGTATTCTTTTTTGTATCGATCTTAATCACATATAGGGCGTGTTTGTACGATATCCCCAGACCTTCACGCTGTCCCACGGTATAGAATGGTATGCCTCTGTGCTCTCCCAAGCGATTACCGTCACTATCGACTATCGGCCCTTCCTTTATCCGGTCCTTAAACTTTTCTTTCAGAAACTTCTCGTACCCATCCCTGATAAAGCAGATATCCTGGCTCTCAGATTTATTATGTACCATGAGCCCATTTTTTTTGGCCATCTTTCGCACGCGGTCTTTCTTTAACCCGCAGAGCGGAAAGAGGGTTCGTGAGAGCTGGTTTTGGCTAAGGCTAAAGAGAGCGTAAGACTGGTCCTTGCGTTTATCCGATCCCTCTGATAGGCCGTAGCCGCGGTTCTTCTTATCCAGCTTTACGCAGGCATAGTGGCCTGTGGCGACGTACTTCGCGTTTAACTCTGACGCCTTGCGCAGGAGCGCGCCGAATTTTATCTTCTCATTACAGTGTATGCAAGGATTTGGCGTTCTTCCGGAGAGATATTCCCGGGTAAAATTGTCTATTACCTCTCTCTTAAACTCCTTGTGCAGATCGAGTACATAGAATGGTATCCCAAGCCGTTCTGTGACAAATCTGGCATCGCTTATAGCCTCCAGCGAACAGCAGCTGGTAGGATTATGAAAGCCGCACTCCTCCTTTGGCCAGAGTTTCATAGATATGCCTATGCACTCATAACCCTTCTTATTTAAAATGAACGCGGCTACAGAACTGTCTACTCCACCGCTCATAGCTACTACTACGCGGCCCTTAGATCGCTTCATATTTTTCCTCAAGGCCGCTGGAAATGGCTACAGCTATGCTTCCATTCGCGCTCTCAGTTATTATGACCGCCTCGATTCCCGAAAGCCTCTCTACCAGATCCATGCCTTCGCGAAGGCCGATTACAGAGATAGCGGTAGCCAGGCCGTCGGCCGTCATGCAATCATCAGCGATTACAGTTACGCTGATAGCCTGGTGGCTGGCCGGATAGCCGGTTCTCGGATCAAGGATGTGAGAGTATTTTTTGCCATTAATCTTGAAATTCCTCTCATAATCGCCTGAAGTGGCTATGGCCTTCTCGCTCAATCTGATCGACCCCAGCAGAAATTCATTTCTTGGGTGTTTTACACCGATCTTCCAGTCATCCTTCTCTTCGCTGGATCCGAAACAGTAGATGTCGCCTCCGGCGTCTACTAAGCCGGATTCAATGCCATAATCTCTCAATGTCGCCACAGCCTGATCGACTATGTATCCTTTAGCTATCGCGGATAGATCGAGCTTCATCCCGCGCTTTCTTAACCTGATCCTGCCGGCCTGCCTTATGTCAATATTCTTGTAGCCGACTTTGCGAAGCGCTTTCCTTATCTCCCTCTCAGGGGGCATCAGTTCTTTAGACTCATACTCCCTCCATAGAGAGGTCAAAGGCTGTATAGTTACATCAAAGGCGCCCTGGGTCAAGTCACTTAGAGAGACTGCCCTGCGCAGTATCGCTTCTGTTTCGTTGCTGACAGCAATAGGTCTTTTGTTCCCCGCTTGATTGATAAGGCTGATCTCACTCTTCTCGTTGTGCCTATTCAGGCTGGATGCTAACTGCTCGATCTTATCAAAAGCACGTCCAAGCGCTTTCCTCGCGATAGCCCTGTTTTGGTGGCCTATCTGTATGGTCACTACTGTATCCATGATGAGGCGGCTCTGGGTGAGTGACCCTTTATCAGCGCATGAGGTGGTAATTAGTATGGAGAGAATAAGGAATATGAGAGCGGACTTACACTTCGTCATAACTCACTTACTAAACGCTCTATATCGATGTTTTCCTCGATTAAACTGATGGCGTTTGCGATCTTTTCTTTGTCGCGGGGTTTAATTTTAACTATCAAATCGTGAAGCGTCGCGGCAACACTATAGGTGTGCCCTTTTGTGAGGATCATGGGGATACCGGCATTCTTAACGAGCTCGATAACTTCCTGGTGAGGTACCAAGCCGCCGCTTAAAATAATACCTGATATGTTGACATTATTGTTTCTGGAGAGGTGTATTCCGGTAGTGGCGAGGATAATGTCTTC
>JAZFTF010000100.1:0-6028 GCA_036446495.1 Candidatus Omnitrophota bacterium
GGTGTGAGATCAAGTTGAGAGCCCTTTTAAAGAAATTACCCCTGGGCGCCAGAAGATCTATGGTCGACCGCATAGAGAAGGAACTTAAAGAGCAGCTTTCAAAAATTATTACTCCCAATATCTATCGCCCGCTTCAATGGAATCAGGTGCGCGAGATGGCGGATAGCGGCCTTGTGACGATCGGCAGCCATACCCATAACCATATCGCGCTAGCCAGGTGCGAAGAAGACCAAGCGCGAGAAGAGTTATCCGTATCAAAGGGGATCATAGAAGAGCGGACCGAGCGCATATGTGATATATTCTGTTATCCCAATGGCGGCATAGGTGACTTTAACGCCTGGACAAAAAGGTTATTAAAGAGCGCCGGATACTTATGCGGGCTTGTGAATGTCCCCGGGTTTAACAGCAGGTCTTCGGATATATTCCAGCTTAAACGGTTTGGGCTAAGCGCGGACCCGGATATTGAAGAGTTCATAATGACCCTTTCAGGGATAGCAAAGCTGCCCGGGATGATAAGGGGTGGTCTCCTTAAAGGGGCAAGCAGGATAAGCCCCGCCAGGCAGAGCGCTGTTATGTATAAATTTGACAAAGACGCCGAGAGCTATAGCGATAAATATAAAGGGGATTCCGCCACTTCTCATTCTTTCTCTGAGCGAAGAGAGAAGGTGGGGCAACACTTAAAAGGGATAAGAGGCGAGAGGGCGCTGGACATCGGCTGTGGCCCGGGCGTTATGGTGGATCAACTTACAGAGAAAGGATTTCAATTCTACGGCGTCGATATCTCCGGTAATATGATCGAGGAATGCAAGAAGCGGTTCGGCCATATGGAAGCGGCGCACTTCTCGGTGGGCAGGGCGGAGGCGCTCGAATTCCCGAACTCTTTCTTCGATGTAGTTACCTGTATGGGCGTGGTTGAGTATTTAGCAGATGATGCGGCCGCCGTAAAAGAGATATCCAGGGTACTAAAACCGGGTGGCCACGCCGTGATCACTCTGCCCAATAAATTGAGCCCTTATAGATTGTGGCACAAGGTGGTATGCAATAGGCGTCTTGTAGATCTCGCAAAGCGCTTTATGGGGAGAAAAGACCCGACGCTTGTCCATAGAGAATATACTGAAGAAGAATACAGAGATCTCCTTGCCGGCTTCGGCCTGGAGGTCGAAAAGATAGATTACTATAACTTCAATCTCTTTCTATTCCCTTTGGATAAACTATTTGGCCGCGTAGCGGCCATTGCGGCCAAGAGGCTTGAATTTCTTTCCAAGAGCGGATTGAGGCGCATCGGGACCGGGTTTATAGTGAGGGCGAGAAAAGTATAGATGGGAGATTTGGTTAGCGGTATGCGGTGTGCGTTTTTCGCAAACCGATAACCTAAAACCGCGAACCGCTTAAAAGGAGGCAGCATTGCCCATTTCCATCAAGTTCTGCGGGGGCGTAGGGACCGTTACCGGATCGATGCATCTGGTCTCGACAGGCAAGTCGCAGGTTCTGCTCGACTGCGGACTCTTCCAGGGGCACAGGGAAGAGTTCTATAGTATCAACTCTAATTTTCCCTTCAACCCCCAGAGCCTCGACGCGTGTGTACTTTCGCACGCCCATATCGACCATTGCGGCAACCTGCCGACCTTGATAAAACGGGGCTATAGGTCGAGCATATACTCAACCCCCGCCACGAGAGATCTCTGCCGTTATATGCTGCCCGATTCGGGCTATGTCCAGCAAGAGGATATAAAGTATGTAAACAAGATCAACCGCCGTAAGGGATTGCCGTCCAGGAGGCCTCTTTACATAAAAAAGGAAGCTGAGCAATCTCTTAAGTACTTCAGGCCTGTAGAATATCACAAGAGTTTCGCCCTCTCATCAGATGTGGTTCTCACATTTTTTGACGCGGGCCACATCCTCGGCTCGGCCATATCTGTCTTGGATGTCAAAACACATAGAGGGGTGGTCAGGATAGGCTACGCGACAGACCTGGGAAGATACGGCATGCCGCTCTTAAGGGACCCTGAAGTGCCCAAGGGCATGGACTATCTTATAATAGAGAGCACATATGGCGGGAGGAAGCACGGGAGCATAAAAGATGTTGAGAAGAACCTCGCCGATACGATAAACCGCACGGTCAAGCGCGGGGGCAAGATCATAATACCATCTTTCGCTTTGGAAAGGACCCAACTGATAGTATTTTTTATAAGCGAACTTATGAAGAAAGGCAAGATAAAGAAGATACCGATATACGTAGACAGCCCATTGGCGGTAAACCTTACCCAGGTATTCAGACAGAACTGGATGTATTTCGACGATATCACAAGAGAGGCCTTCTCAAAGAAAGAGGATCCTCTCGGGTACGGCAATATAACTTATGTGACTAAGGTCAATGATTCAAAGAGGCTAAACAGCGACACCCGGCCGATGATCATTATATCCGCCTCAGGCATGTGCGAGAATGGGCGCATACTCCATCATTTGAAGAACAACATAGAAAACCCGAATAACACCATCCTTATTGTCGGGTTCATGGCCAGGAATACACTCGGCCGGAGGATCGTTGAAGGCAATAAACTTGTAAGGATATTCGGCCGGGTTTGCAAGCTCAAAGCCGAGGTCGCGGTATTTGACGCCTTCAGTTCGCACGCGGATGAGACCGGATTATTAGAGTACGTGGTCAGCGGCAAAGAGAGGTTAAAGCAGATCTTTATAGTCCACGGAGAGAAGGAGCAGTCTGAGGCCCTAAAGAGAAGATTGAAGAGATTAAACCTTAAGGTAAGCATACCGTCTAAAGGCGAGCAGGTCCTTCTTAAGCCCAGATAATAAAATAGGGGGGTTTATGTTCTATAAGATGTTGGGTATTATATGGGTGATCCTCGGCATGCTCTGGATGATAAAGCCTGACTATTTAAGAAGCCGTCTTCAAAGGAAGATGACGCGCAGGGTGAAGTGGATCGTTTTCGGTTTTCTCTTAACATTTTGCTTCATGATGATAGGCAGTATTGTAAAGGCGCCCGGGGCCGGAGTGAAGATCGCCGGGATCATAGGGATAGTGATCACCGCCAGGGCGATCATTCTAATAACATCCAAAGCTTCACAGAAGATAATAGGTTGGTGGACCGCAAAGCCCCTGGTCTTTTTTAGGATATGGGGGCTCGTTGTCTTCGCAACGGGGCTAATGTTCATGATCTTCGACATGTAAGGCGGTATCATGGGGCTTATATCTATATTATTCAAAGAACCCGTTACCTTTTTGATGCTCGCCGTGCCGCTCATATATTCTATCATAGCGCATGAGGTGGCGCACGGCGCCGTAGCATATCTTTTTGGAGACGATACGGCCAAGCGGGCCGGAAGGCTCACGCTAAACCCGCTTGCGCATCTGGACCCGGCAGGGACCTTGATGCTCTTCTTCGTCGGTTTCGGCTGGGCGAAGCCCGTGCCTGTAAATTATTCCAAATTAAGGAACTTCAGGACCGGATTGGTATGTGTCTCTTTGGCGGGATGCCTGACCAATATAATCATAGCGACGATAGCCCTCTCCATAATAAGTTCTATGAATCTGGTTACCGGCCACCCGGTCACAATGGTACTCTTGGTCCTGGCGAGGATAAATATCATACTCGGGGCCTTCAATCTTATACCCATACCGCCCCTGGACGGGTCTAAGGTCCTCATGGGGTTTCTGCCGAGCCGGCTTCAGCTTGAATTCGCCAAGTATGAGAGATTTGGTTTTCCGGTACTTATAGTACTCTTATTTACGGGGCTTCTCGACCCTGTTATTATATTTATCCAGAAGCTTATTTTTATATTTATCGGCCTGTTTTTGGGTGTTTCATAAAAAGAGCAACACCGTATATGGCCAATATTAAAATTCTCGCGTATAGTATACTATGATCATATGCTATAATAACTTTTGAATTTTGTCCGCGTCACTCAGGTACGCGCCTGACCCAGATGGGCATTAAAAGGAGGATAAAGTGAAGAAGAAGATACTTATAATAGATGATGAAGAAGATATATGCGAGATGATGAAGCTCAATCTCGAGACGACCGGAGATTTTGAGGTGGCGACAGCCTATACCGGAGAGAAGGGCGTAGAAAGCATTAAGAGCGGCAATTTTGACCTTATCATAACCGACTTCTACATGCCCGGGATGGACGGTGGAGAGGTTCTTGAGGAGGCAAAGAGGCTAAAGCCGGACCTGCCGGTCCTTATATTCTCGATCTACCACGATGACGAATCGACGCTCACCGGATCGATAAAAGAGAAGGCAGACGGGATAATAAGCAAGCCTATAGAACACAACCAGCTCTATTCAGAGATCAAGAAAGCCTTAAACAAGAAGAAATAAAAGGAATAATATCTTTATGGAGACAGCCGCATTAGCGATACTTATAATCTTTAGCATAATAGGATTCGCCGCTATATTCTTCACCACATTCGGGACGCTCATCATAATGATAGGCGCTCTCCTATACGGGTTCATGACAGACTTCTCAGTGATAACCTTCAAGATACTCATCATCTTATCAGTATTATATCTGATAGGAGAAGGGATAGAATACCTGGCTGTCATATTTGGGGCGAAGAGGCTCGGTGCCTCCAATGCCGCTGTCGTCGGCGCTATTACAGGCGGTATCTTGGGAGCGGTTCTTGGAGCCGCGTTCTTCGGGGTTGGTTTGATAGTAGGGGCCTTTTTAGGGATATTCATAGGGGCCTTCTTGGTGGAGCTGGTCTTAAAGAGAGACCTCGTCAAATCCCTTAAGGCGGGAGCCGGAAGCGTGCTGGGGCGCGTAGGCTCGGTCCTCATAAAGGTCATGATAGCCGTGGCCATGTTCGTGATACTGTCTATAAATATAGTGAAGTCCGGAGGTTGATGGGGGTCGATATGTTCAAAGAAGCTATATCCAGAAGAAGATTCATAAAGTTCATGATGACGGCCTTGGCGGCCCTGGCAGGAGGCGCCTATCTCCCAAGGAACGTCAAAGCAAAGGATGTATCGGTAGGCCAAAGAAAGAAGAAGGGCATAAAAGGCGATCACGATCTTGTCCTGGCGGAAGGGAAGGACCCATATCTAATGACGGTCAAGGCTGTCGAGAAGATGGGAGGGATGGGGCGCTTTGTCAAGAAGGGCGAGACTGTTTTAGTAAAGCCGAATATGGCATGGGACCGCACTGTCGAGCAGGCTGCTAATACAAACCCGCTTGTGGTAGCCGCCCTTGTGGAACTCTGCTATAAGGCCGGGGCCAAAAGGGTGAATGTCTTTGATAGGACCTGTAATGCTGCAGAACGCTGCTATGCTAACAGCGGCATAAAGAAGGCCGCGGAAGAGAAGAACGCCAAGGTATATTTTGTCGATGATTGGAATTATGTAAAGGCTAAATTCAATTACAAGAGCCTTATGGACGGTTGGCCTATCTACAGGGACGCTGTCGAGTGTGACACGCTTATAAATGTCCCGGTCCTCAAGGACCATGGGCTGACGAATCTCACGCTGTCTATGAAGAATTTCATGGGCGTGTGCGGGGGAGATCGCGGCGGGATCCATTCAGACATAGGGAAGAGGCTCGTTGACCTTACCGACTTTATGGGCCCGGAACTGACGGTGATCGACGCCTTTAGATTTCTCAATGCTCACGGGCCGAGCGGCGGGAACCTAAAGGATGTGGTCCAGATGAACAAGCTTATAATAGCCACAGATCCAACGCTGGCCGACACATACGCGGCGAAACTCGCCCAGAGGGATCCTTTCTCAGTGTCTTATATAGCGGAAGCGGCGAGGCGTAATTTTGGTAATTCCAATATAGATAGCGCGGATATAGTTCGCATAGCAGTGTAGTAAAAAGTCTATAGTCCGGAGTCCGTGGTCCGGAGAGCTGGCGAAGAGAAAGCACTAAAAAGAAAAAGATGCTTTTTTTAATAAGTAGTTTTTACATATCGAGCTCCTAACTCCTAACTCCGGACCCCGGACTCCTAACTGTGGACTAAATTATGAAAAAACTTGTTCTAGCAAGAAGAATATCGCAGAGTTTTTTCTTC
>JAZFTF010000101.1:0-5623 GCA_036446495.1 Candidatus Omnitrophota bacterium
TTCCTGTATCTCTCTTATGTAAGGAGAACGGTTGTTCTTCTCCATGTAGGTCCTTATAAAACCAAAGACCTCATCCTGCTTCTTGGTCAAAAGGTAATTTGACATATTAAACCTCCAATGAGCACATGATTTACGAGCGCGAAGCGCGAGTAAATCATAAGTGCGAATTGGTCCTGAGAGTGCGGCCATAGGCCGCACTCTCAGGACCTTAACACCTACTTTGCATTCCTAAAATACTCTATCGTCCTCTCCAACCCATCTTCCAGGGCCACCCGCGGCTTCCACTTCAGCTTTCGATTGGCAAAAGCAATATCCGGGCACCTGACTTTAGGATCGTCTATGGGTAAAGACTTCTTTACTATCTTTGATCTGGAACCGGATAATTTTTTTATTCTTTTCGCCAGATCCATTACGTTCATCTCATTTGGGTTGCCTATATTCATAGGCGTGTTCACGTTCGATATCATAAGCCTGTAGATGCCTTCTATAAGATCCTGTATGTAGCAGAAGCTTCTAGTCTGTTTTCCGCTTCCATAAACGGTTATCTCTTTATTATTGAGCGCCTGCTCTATAAAATTTGGTATCGCTCTCCCATCATCTATACGCATCTTCTCACCAAAAGTATTAAATATGCGCACGATCTTGGTATCAAGCTTATGGGTATGATGGTATGCCATGGTTATCGCCTCACCGAATCTCTTCGCCTCATCATAGACGCCGCGCGGGCCTATAGTGTTG
This sequence comes from Candidatus Omnitrophota bacterium, assembly GCA_036446495.1. GTDB lineage: Bacteria > Omnitrophota > Gorgyraeia > JABMRJ01 > JABMRJ01 > JAZFTF01. The sequence goes on from JAZFTF010000101.1 coordinate 739, forward strand.
ACATTGCCCCAGTAGCTCTCAGGTTGCGGATTTACCAGCGGGTCTCCGTATATCTCGCTGGTCGATGCCAATAAAAATTTTGTCTTCTTGCCTTTCGCTAAACCCAGAGCATTATGCGTCCCGAGAGAGCCCACCTTCAACGTCTGTATCGGGAAATTCAGATAATCAGAAGGGCTTGCCGGAGAGGCGAAATGGAGGACATAATCAATATTCTCTTTAATATCTATATATTTGGTTACATCATGTTTAATAAATCTAAAATCCTTATCCCCTGTCAGGTGCGTGATATTCTTGATGCTGCCGGTTAGGAGGTTGTCTATAGCGATGACACGGTATCCTTTGGATAATAGATGATCGCATATATGGGACCCTATAAATCCGGCCCCTCCTGTTATTAAAACCCAATTTTTCATGTATATCCTCTCCCTATTTCAAGCCAGCTCTACGTTGCTGTTCATAAACCACTCAAACGTCTTTTTGAGGCCCTCTTTAAACTTTATTTTAGGCACAACTCCGAAAGCCTTCTTTATGCCGCTTATATCGGCTTGGGTCTTCTTCACATCGCCCGGCCTATGCGGGACAAACTCCGGATCTATATTCTTGTTCATAAGTGTATTGAGATTCGTTACTATATCAAGCACAGAATATGATTCCCCGCAGGCGACATTATAGACCTCGCCGTTAAAATCTCCTTCTTTAAGAGCGGCAGCGATATTCGCCTCTACCACATTCTTTACATACGTAAAATCTCTCGACTGTTTGCCGTCGCCGTTAACTATCGGTGAGAGGTCGGCCTTCATCCTATATATGAATATGGGGATCACAGTGGAGTACTTTGATTCAGGGTTCTGACGCGGGCCAAAGACATTGAAGTAACGCAAGCTTACGGTCTTTAAACCGAATGTAGCGCTAAAGGTCTTGCAGTAGTATTCACCCGCGAGTTTCGAGACAGCATAAGGCGATATCGGATTAGGCAAGGCGTCCTCGCACTCCGGAAAACGGTCCGTATCTCCGTAACATGAGCTGCTCGATGCGTTGACCAGCCTCTTTACGCCGGCCTCTTTGGCGGCTATAAGAACATTTAGCGTTCCGGTCACATTTATATCGTTCGCGAGAGTGGGATTATCCACCGATTTTGGAACAGAGCGGAATGCCGCTTGGTGCAGGACGTAATCTACACCCTTCGCAGCCTTTCTCATAAGGTCCAGGTCCCTTATATCCCCCTCGATAAGCTCTATCTTCCCTAGAACATCCTTTAGGTTCTCTCTTTTGCCTGTCATGAAGTTATCCACCACCTTGACCTCATGCCCCTTAGTGATCAATTCATCCACAATATTGGAGCCTATAAATCCCGCCCCTCCCGTTACAAGGAATCTACTCATAGCCTGACAATGCTCCTCTCTCTATTTTTTATATTCTTAGTGGCGTTGCGCGTATCGAACAATAATTTCGAATTCCGCGCAATCTCCCCATAATCATACGCGCTATGGTCTGTGACTATAACGACGCAGTCTTTCTTTCTCAATATCTTAGGAAGAGGTTCTACAGACTTTACGCGCCTGCCTTTTATCTCGCAGTGATCAGTGTACGGGTCTGAAAAAGTTATTTCTGCCCCGGTCTTGCTCAATATTTTTATTATCTCGAGCGCGGGAGACTCTCTCGTGTCGCTCACATCCCTCTTGTATGATATGCCTAATATGTGTATCCGCGCGCCGTTCACAGTCTTCTTGACATCATTTAAGGCGCTCGCTATCCTAGTAGCAACGTATTCAGGCATAGATGAGTTGATCCTATCCGCGAGGCCTATAAACCGCGCCTCGAATCCATGCAGCCTTGCCTTCCATGAAAGATATATAGGATCAAGGGGAATACAGTGACCCCCTATGCCGGGTCCTGGGTAAAATGGCATAAATCCAAAAGGCTTAGAAGCCGCCGCGTCTATCGCCTCCCATACGTCAAGGCCCATCTTATTACACATAAGGGCGATCTCATTGACCAGGCCGATATTTACACTCCTGAACGTGTTTTCTAATAGCTTCGCCATCTCAGCGGTCTTGGTGCTGGAGACAAGAAATACTTCGCTCACTATGGCCCTGTAGAGCTCTTTGGCTAACAGACCCGAAGACTTATCGATCCCTCCTACCACTTTCGGTATATCCCTGGTCTTATAGAGCGCGTTGGCAGGATCTACTCTTTCGGGCGAGAAAGCCAGATAGAAATCCTTGCCGCATTTGAGCCCATAGGACTCCAAGATAGGCAGAACTATCTCATCAGTGGTACCCGGATATGTGGTACTCTCCAAGACAACAAGCTGCTCCTGCTTTTTGAATTTGGCTATTGCATTGACCGAGCTTATGATATATGAAATATTGGGTTCTCGCGTCTTAGAGAGCGGCGTTGGCACACATATTACAACCACGTCAGCGCTCTCTATCCCATCGTATCTTGACGTGGGTTTAAATCTCTTCCTCTCAATAAGATCCCTTACATCGCGTGAAGGGACATCAGCTATATAAGACTTTCCTTTCTTAAGGGTTCTTATCTGATCTCTGTTCACATCTATTCCGCAAATAAGGTAACCGGCCTTGCCAAACTCCACGGCAAGAGGAAGGCCTACATAACCCAGGCCTATTACGCTCACCTTCGCCTTCTTTGATATGATCCTGTCTCTTAACCTCTTATACATCTTGCCTCCCTTTTAATCTTATATGCTCATCCAGGGCCAGTCCCCATCGCCTCAAAGGGGCGCCGAACAGTTTTATATACTTATCGTTAGCTAATATTGACATCGCGGGGCGCTCCGCGGGACAGTCCAGCTCGTATGAGACTATCGGTATGAGCTCTACATCATATATGTTGTCCAACTGTATAGCCTTCTGCGCCAGCCTATACCAGGAACAGTCATCGCTGTTGGTAATATGATATATCCCGTATATGTCATCTCTCTTGCCATATAGGTCGACTATATTCTTGATCGCTTCTGCGAGGTCCCACGTGTATGTTGGTGATCCGAATTGGTCGCTGACCACCTTCAGGGACTTCTCTTGTCTTGCCTTATTGAGTATGGTATCGACAAAATTCTTTCCGTTTGGGCCGAATAGCCAGCTCGTCCTTATAATAAAAAACTTTTTTGAGGAGACCAGCTCCATGACATACTTCTCAGCTTCAAGCTTCGACTTGCCGTAAGCGTTTATAGGATTAGGTTGATCATCCTCTGTATATGGGGTCCTCTTGGACCCGTCAAATACGAAATCTGTGCTGATATATATAAGCCCGCAAGAAGACTCATGCGCTGCGCGGGCGACATACTGAGTCCCTATGCTATTTACGGTCTGTGCCTTGCCAGGGTTTTGTTCGCACCCGTCCACATCTGTGTAAGCAGCGGTATGGATTATCAGATCCGGTTTTATATCTTTTATCGCCTTATCAAGCTGGTGATAGTCGGTTATATCGCATTTAAAGTAATTGGCTAGCCCTCTCTTACCTGAGGGTTTCTTCAGATCTATGCCTGAGACCGTGTATGCTGGATCCTTTGAAAGTACCGCGCCGAGCGGCACACCAAGCATCCCGCTTGAGCCTGTTATAGCTATATTCATGCTCTCTTTTCCTTCTTAAGCGGCTTCCACCACCAGCTGTTTTTCTTATACCATTCCACGGTAGCCTCAAGTGCCTTGACAAAGTCGTACTTCGGGCTCCAGCCTAATCTTTTTAACTTCTCTGAACTCAGGCCGTACCTTTTATCGTGGCCCAGCCTGTCTTTGACATACTCTATGAAGTCTTCCCCTCTTCCCGTTATCTTTAATATCATGCGCGTAAGCTCTATATTCCGCTTCTCATTGCCACCGCCGGCGTTGTATATCTCGCCTATCTTGCCCTTCTGAAGCACGCAATCTATCGCCTCACAGTTATCGAGAACATAGATCCAGTCGCGCACATTCGAACCGTCCGCGTAGAGCGGGACCTTTTTGCCCTCCAAAGCATTCGTTATAAAGAGCGGTATTATCTTTTCGGGAAATTGGTACTCTCCAAAATTGTTCGAGCTCCTTGTGATCACTATCGGAGTATTGTAGGTGATATAATAAGAAACACATAAGAGGTCCGCGGCCGCCTTGCTCGCGGCGTAGGGGCTGGAAGGATTGAGCATATCTCCCTCCTTTGAATACCCTTTAGTTATGCTTCCGTATGTCTCATCGGTAGAGATCTGGAGATATCTGGGTATCTTATGCTTATTTACGGCTTCAAGGAGCGTCTGGACGCCGTCTATATTAGTCCTTAAGAACCCTTTAGGGTCCTTTATTGATCTATCTACGTGCGACTCGGCCGCGAAGTTCACTATAACATCGCACCCCTTGGCGACCTTCTCAACGATCACCTTATCGCATATATCACCCTTTACAAACTCATACCTGGGGTCCTTCTCCACGTCTTTAAGGTTCTTCTTGTTGCCGGCGTATGTGAGTTTATCCAGGTTTACGATCTTAAAATCGCTGTATTTGTTGAGAAACAACCGTATAAAATTAGAACCGATAAAACCGGCCCCTCCGGTAATTAAAATCTTTTTCATAATAATCCTTACTGTTAGCGTATAGCGGTTAGCGTAGAGCGTATAGAAAAAAAAACTGTTTTTAATATAGCTATACACTAATCATTTATATTTTACTCTATGCGCTAAACGCTATGCGCTCTTTTATTGAAACTCTTCTTGTTCTTCTTCATCTCTTCTTACCTATCTTCTGCGAGCCGGCCCGCTCTTTTTCAGCAACTAGGTTATTCGCCCTTAATAGCGAATCGAACGTCCCGGAGTCTGACCACCACCCGTCCAATGTCTCATAGCAAAGCTCTCCCTTTTTAAGATAGGCGTTATTGACATCGGTGATCTCGAGCT
>JAZFTF010000102.1:0-9866 GCA_036446495.1 Candidatus Omnitrophota bacterium
ACGCTGTGTCATTAACATATTTGATCTGCGCATCAGGCGCTATCCAGTATACCGGGTCTGAGTTCCTATCTACGGAGAATTGAGTAAGCCGGAGCGCCTCTTCAGCCCTCTTTCGATCGGATATATCGATGCCTACACCGACAAAGTATCTTTCGCCGTCTACTATCAAGCGAAGCCCCGTAAGGTGATAAGATATGGCCTGCCCTGCCTTTGTTATAATGTTGGCCTCTACATCCGACTTCCCCTGGGTAAATATCTCACGGATCTTATCCGCTACGATCCCTTTCTCCTCTTTAGAAAAAAAGTCGGTTGGATCCATCTTAGAAACCTCGCTCGATGAATAGCCACTCACCTCTTCCAGATTGCTGTTCCACCTTACAAATCTACCCTTTTCGCTGATCAAGTAGAATATCCCGGGAAGGCTGTTTATAACCTTATCCGAGAAGTCTCTCTCCCTTAACATCTCTTCTTCGGCCCTCTTGCGGTCCGTGATATCACGCACGTACTCTATGACGCCCTGTATCTCGTTGGTCTTGGAATCTCTCAAGGGATAAGCGTAAAGGTCGAACCATCCGGTGATCTTACCGCCCGGCCCCCTCATGGGCACAAGCTTACAGCTGGCTTTTCCGCTTTTGAGTGTCTCTCTTGTGGGGCAGATATCGCAGGCTTTATTCCGGCTATGATAGGCCTCGTAACATTTCTTACCGACAAGAGGCATGGCGTGCCGGTACCACTTCTCCATGGTGGGATTGACGCTTATTATGGTGTAGTCCTTATCCAGGACACTTATACCGTCCTGGATACTGGCGAAGACATTGGAAAGGAAACGCTCGGTTTCGCTTGTTGGCCTGGTCACTCTTTTCCAGCTATCGATCTCACCGCGGAGCCTATTTAGCTCGCTTATAAGCTTTTCTTTAGGTTTCTCTATATCTTTCATATTAGCATTATAATATTACCCTTTATAATAAACAAAGTCAACCTTAATCCATCTTGGGGTATGTAGCACCGCCATAAGGAGATACGTAAACATTAGCACCTTTTGGAAGGTATCTTTCTGCTTCTCTTATCATGGCTCGTGGATCACTATACTGGCGGAAGAGCCCCACTTTCTTATCAATTCCCGGAGGCAGTCTCCTGGAGTATATAAAGATCGCGTTCTTTCTCGCTATCTGCATAGAGAAATGAGAGAGAAACCTTTCTTCTATCCCGGCGTCCTTCTTAAATTTGTCTATAAACCATAATATGCGCCCCTTTCCCAGGATCTTCAAAAAAAGGCGTAAAACCCTATTGTCTATGGGCAGGCTCTTTTTGTGAGTAGGGATATCACCCACGCCCTCTCTGCATTCCAGGAATGCTATAATAAGCCCCCCGTCTTTTACGCTTCTCTCTATATTGGCTATGGATTTCAATCCTTGGCGCAAGTCGGCATTCATAGGGCTTGATCCTACTATAGCGGCATCGGCCTTCTCGTGGACAGGATAGGCGTTTATAGATTCTGATATCCGCGCCCCTTCTCTGTGTGCCTTTATAGGATCGCCGCATATGAAACGGGTGATCTTGAGCTCATGGTTCAATATGCAATTTATTATAAATATTCTCTTATTGAGCAGCCCAACGGCGTCTTCCAGGTCTAGCCTCATCGGGCTTTCGGGGCAGCCGATATAATTGAACCTCTCCGGAGAGACCCCCTGCATATGGTTCTGGGCGATCGTCTTTTCGTGCGCCAGGCCCGGCAATATCATCTTGAGTCCACCCCCGAATCCCAAAAGTGGATGCGGCTCTATCATGCCTAAGCACAGTATCAGGTCTGCGTCTTTTAAATGTTTATTGAGATAGACTTCAGTGCCTCGCTTTGTCGCGCCAAGAGGGACGTGAGCTTCTATGTCCTGGCTATCGTGATTTAACCACTTGATACCTGATATATTCGCAGCGCCCAGTTTCTTTTCGAACTCTTTCTGGGTCATGGGGCGATGAACGCCCAGCGCCGTTATCAATAGCATGTCTTCACGCCGGGCTCCGTAGTGGAAGAGGTATTCTAATAAGTCGCCGAAAAATAGGTGTGTCGGAGTAGGGCGGGTTATGTCATCGACCGCTATCACTATTCTCTTGCCGGATAGCCCAAAAAAGCTGATGGGTGAACACCCTATGGGGTGCTCCAGTTCGTGGATCAAGGATTTGGATATCTCTTTTAGAAGCGGGGAGCTTTTTGGCTTTATCTCGGATATAACTCGCCACGTTTGAGGCAGGTCCAGCTCTATCTCGCTCTCCTCAAACGGTATTCTGATGTGGGCCACGGTTCCTCTATCTGCTAATAAGGATTATGAAGCTCAATAAGACCAACGCCATAACGATGATAAGTATCGCCTTCGGCGTAATATACTTTATTGTGCCCATAAAGCCTATTTTGCGCCTCAGGTTCTCTCCGCAATACAAGCAGCTCAGCACCTCATCGTCGTATATAGGATTTTTGCAATTAGGGCAGATATATTCGGCCATACAGCCAACCGAATACTAATCCATGTTCTTTACGGCTTCTTGAATAAAAGGAAGTATGGCGGTCGCCTCTTCCTTGGTCAGTCTTCCCATCTTGGCGAAACGCAGCTCGCCGTCTGTGGTCCTGTTCTCCCTGGAGATCTGCAGCTTCTTAGCGCCGTTGTTATATGAATAGACGCTTACGGTCAAGCGTCCGCTGTCGTTCTCCCATGTCTTCTGGAACAGGGCCTCGTCTAAACTGCTGTCATACGGCATATCATTCCTCCTGTTTTTTTAATGCTACTCTCTACTAATAATATACTAGTTTCATATTGTATTACGAAACTCCCGCGAATTCAAGCACAAAAGAGATATTTTTGCATTTCATCTCTTGAATTCGCTCAAGCCTTCCCACCACTCGTTGAGGTTTGAGCGTTTCGCGAGGGCCCAGAGACGCTTGGCACTCTTAGTCCTAAGGGTAGCTGGGGCCTTCTTCATGAACTTTACCGCTTCTTTGAACCCGTATTCATGGTACTCCTTCGCCTGTATAAGACACTCCAATATATCAGCGTCGCGGGCTATAATGGCCTCTTTTGTCTTCTGCTTTCTATATTCCGCGTGGAGCTTCTTCAATTGCCCCCCTACCTTTTTGGGTAGAGCGTTCATCTGTTCGCCAAACGCTTTATCCTCGGCCGCCTGGAGCGCTATATAACGCTGGGACATTTTATGAAGGTCAGTGAGCCGCGCTTCGTGAACATCGTTGAATAACGTCATAAGGAGCGCTTTGTGCGGCGGAACATCTTCCATGCACGCTATCATATATCCTATTATCGCGCACCTGAAGCTGTGTTCGGCCACGGTCTCGGCGTCTTTTATGCCAAGGACCCACCACCCCGAACGCCTTACTCGCTTCAACAGGCCCATCTCAGCTATAAAACCAAGCAACGCTTTCTCTTCGCTTCTACGCATCACATGCCTTTCTGTTATATGGGACCGTTTCACTTGCTCATAACGCCTGACAAAATAAGGAGTTGCGAAACCAACCATGTAATCTACTTGGCTGGCATTCTGTACACAATCACCGTTGCAGCTTTATGCAATATAAGATGTTACGAGCGAGTGAAACGGTCACTAGGTCGTCTGCTCTTCTGTTTATCGATCTCGTGGCAAAATATCGCGCTTGTCATGGCAACGTTGAGTGAGAGTTTAGCGCCCCTCATTGGGAGGGTCACCCTAAGATCAAGCTGCTTCTGTATACCGTGCCTTATACCCTTGCCCTCAGAGCCCAGTACAAGGCATATAGGGAAAGGCAGGGATGCGCCGCATATATCCTGGCCGCCTTCTATAACTGTGCCAACTATCCAGAAGCCTGCTTTTTTCGCCTTTATAAGCGCTGTAGACATATTATTGACCATAGACACAGGCACAAAGTTCTCTCCGCCGGATGCGACATGCATCACTGTGTCGTTTACCTCACAGGAATTGTGTTTCGGGATGATCACGGCAAATCCCCCGAGGCACGCTGCGATCCTTATAATAGAGCCAAGATTGTGTGGGTCATTTATGTTGTCCAGGCAGATCATCGAGAGGTTCCTCTCTTTAGTCCCGACTAAAAGCTCATCGTAAGGGGCGTACATAAACATCTCGACTTCTGCCACTATACCCTGCAGCCTATCGGCGCGTTTTACCCTGGTGAGTTCTCTCTCGCTCACGCGTTTTATCGCGATCCTTTTGGATCTTATGGATTGCAGGATATATTCGTTGTTGAAGTTATCCTGGACGAATACCCGCTTTATGCTCTTCGGATCGGATCTAACGCGTTCTGATATGGAGTTCTTCCCGTATAAAAACATCGAATTCCTGGCCAATCACTTATCCCCGTATATCTTTAAGAACCTTTGAAAAGCCTTCTTCTCTTTTATAAAACTAAAATCCTTCGACTCCATCACCTGCTTTATAATGCCGGTTTTCAATTCCGCGGCGTTCTCCAGGCTGTCCAGGGCCAACACCTCTTCTTTCATCCTGTCATATATCATGGCGAGGTTGTAATGCGGCCTGTAGTCTTTCGGGTTGATCTTTATCGACATCTCGTAAGCCTCTATGCTCTTTAGCTGCTCGGCGTTCTCTATGTACCTGTTGCCTTCCATGAAGAATGCTTCTGCCCTCATCTCATTAAACATCGCCTTCATCGCTCGGGCCTCTTCCTTGGTCTCTTTAAAATTCTTGTCGCTGCGATCCATGCCATAAGATCTCTCAAAGGCCTCTTTCGCCTCTTTAAGCTCTTCTAGGACCGCATGCGCCATCGCCAGGATGCGATATGGCCGGAAATTATCCGGATCGTGCTCGGCGAGCCTTCTTGCAGATTCGATCGCTTTCCTGTGATCACCTACGGCAAAATAATTATGAGCCATATAACCCTCAACGCTGTAATCGTCCGGGTTTAGCTTTAAGGCTATCTCTCCGTGTTCTATCGCCTCTCTATACCGTCCTTCCATATTATAGATAAGAACAAGGTGGCGATGGCCTTCTGAGTAATCAGGTGATTCCTTCACGAGCCTCTTGAGTGTGTCGATAGCCTCCTTTTGTCGGCCCGCCCATGAGTAGGCTACGGCGAGATTCTTGCGTACCTCTTTATTGGCCGGGTCCAGATTGACCGCATTTTCGAGCAGGTCTATCGCTTCATTTGCCCTATCTTCTTTTATCAAAATCAGGGCTTTATTGTTGTAGTCCTGCGCCTTTGCGGATTTATCTTTATCCTTCTCCTTATCTGATCTAGCTTCTTCAGCGCCCAGGACACCTATGAAGATAAAAAACAATACTGATATCCATATCACCACTTTTCTATTCATATTGCCTCCTGTCATAGCGGTCACTTCTGATCTTCAGTTCTTTTTCTATACTCTTCCAGCGCTTCGGTCAAGACAGAGTTTGTCATGCCGCGCTCTCTGGCCTTCTCTGAGTAGTCAAGGGCTTCTTCATATCTTCCAGACTTAAAATATACGGCGGCTAGATTAGTATACGCGTATGGGTCGGCCGGTTCAAGCTCTATCGCTCTTTTAAAAAACTTTATCGCCTCAGCGTCATTTCCCGCATTATGATAACAGATACCGAGATTGATATTGGCATGCACATGGGCCGGGTTGAGCTTGAGCGCCTTTTTGATCGAATCTTGCGCCTCTTTATACATCTCAAGCTGCAGGTAGATGCTGCCCAGGTTATAATATGTATCGGCGCTCACGATCTCAGGAAAGACCTCTATGGCTTTTTCATAATAAGAGATCGCCTCTTTCTTCTTTCCGGTATCATTATACGCCTTGCCGAGATTGAAGTATGAATCCCCGTAATCCGGGTCGGTCTCTACCGACTTTTTGAATAATGGTATAGCTTCGTCATACTCGCCTCTCTCGCCGTATATAACGCCCAGGTTGTTGTAGACTTCCGGTGAGTCCTTTACGTATTCCAGCGTCTTTATATAGAAGAGATACGGGTCGCTCCAATACGTATTTTGCTTAAAGGTCTGGAATGAGTAAAAAGACAGGATACCCAAGACGGCGGCTATTGTAATTATCTTAAATCTCTCATTTTTATAAAGTAGGCTCAAGCCCTTAGCCGCCAGAAAGAAGAAACCTATCGATGGCAGGTAGAGCCAGTGCTCAGCCATATAGGCGTTTATGGGAAACGCTATGTTGCAGTAAGGAAAGAGCGCTATAAAGAAGAAGCATATGGAGAAAAAAACGAGGCTGTCGCTCTTTCTCTTTCTGATAAAAGCTACTGTGATCAACGAGATCAGTATAAATATCCCCGATATCGTCTTTGGGTCGATCCAAGAAAAGAGCTTCCTGCCGTAACCCATGTGGAGGTCGGTCGGTACAAAAAGGAGCCTCATGTAATTGGTTATGGCGACGAAAGAACCGGGCGCCCTGTAAATAGCTGTAGCGTCTCCGACATCCTGTGGCAGTATAGATCGCAGTATAAAAACCCTGAGGGCGATATAAGCGCAGGCAAGGGCTGCCCACGACAGCAGGGGTATTGGCTTGATCTTTTTATTAAAGGCCGCGTGATAGAGTAAAAGCAGCGCGGGCAAGATCAGGGTCGCCTCCCTGGAAAGTAGCGCGAGAGCGTAACTTAATAGACCTGAGAGAAAAAAGAGGAGATTATCCCTATCGACAAGCTTTATGTAGAGTATGAAAGAGACCAATAAAAAGAGTGTCGCTAATGGGTCCGGCCTGCCTGATATGTAGCTTATCGCCTCTGTGTGCAGAGGATGGGCAACAAATAAAAGCCCGGCGAAGATAGCGAGGGCCTGATTGCGAAAGAGGACCCAGGCAAGCCAGTATACGCAGAAAGCAACAAGACAATGCAGCAGAACATTCGTAAAGTGGTACCCTACCACGCTCGCATTCCACAGATGGTAGTCGATGGCATATGTGAGCGTCTGTAAGGGCCTATAGAAATGGTAGGGCCTCCTCGCCCCCGCGCCCACGTGTTGAGTAAATATCTCTTTTATATAAGAAAAGTCTTTGACATATATATTCTTCTTTACTAGGTGGATATCGTCCCATAAGAATTCGCCTTCAAAGGAGTTGAAGTATATACCGAAACCCAGGACGGCTATGAGCAGAAGAGATATAAGTATTGTTTTTTTCTTCAAAGGAGACGCTGTTCCTTCCCTGGAAACTTTGCGCGCCTTCTTGCCGGCCTCTTTATCGAGGAACCTTTTGATCTTCTTCTCTTTAAGGCCCAGCTCACGCGCTATCTCCTTAAGAGGCTTCTTATCGATATTCTCTACTATATACTTTTTATGCTCTGATCTCATGCTATATATATTATAGCCGTTAAATCTAAATCCTACAAGTGTAGAAACACAGAAAGAGGCGGGGTTGTCAAAAATTGAATATGATGGTAAACTCTATCTTAATGAGGAGAGCTCAATGAATATTATGCGCGGCGTAGTCTTGACGACACTCTTGATCACCTTAAGCGTAGGGACTGCCCATGCCGATATAATACACCTTAAGAACGGAAATAAGGTCGAAGGGATCATCCTTGAATCGCGCGATGGGGACCTGACGGTAAAGCTGGACATAGGGATGGTGATGAGCTTCTCAAGATCCGAGATCGCGTCCGTGGAAAGATCGGACGTCAAAGAGATAGAAGCGATAGAGCAGAGTTGGAAAGAGAAGAGCGCCCAGCCAAAAGAAGGCCTCACGCGAATGCGGCCCCCGGTAAAAGAAACTTCCGGGGCACAGAAAAGGGCCCCTTCCAAGATAAACTGGATAGATGATTACGGGAGGGGTATTGCGCGCGCAAAGAGTGCCGGCAAACCCGTCATGATAGACTTTTATACCGACTGGTGCGGTTGGTGCAAAAAACTCGACAGCGATACCTATAAAGATAAAGAAGTCCTATTGCTATCCATGAGATTTATCTGTATTAAGATAGATGGTGATGATCGCAAGGATCTTGTAAAAAAATATAAGGTCCGCGGCTATCCTACTATCCTCTTCTTAGGCCCTGATGGAAAAGAGATAGGAAGGCTGCCCGGGTTTCTCCCCGCCAGGCCGTTCGCCCAGCAAATGAAGAACTTCTTAAAGTGAAGCTTCGTGACTGTAAAGCCGCGAAGCAAAACCCCGCACCGTTTTGCAAAGCGGGACTGGTGCGCGGGTAGATTTACTGTTTGCCGCCGTCTTTTGGCAGGGTGAAGGTAAACCTTGAGAACTTACCCAATTCAGACTCGACCCAGATCTGGCCCTTATGCGCGGCTACGATATCCTTGGCTATGGCAAGTCCGAGGCCGAGGCCGCTCGATTTAAACTCTATGCTGCCTGAGGAGTGTTTCTTTATATCACGCAGTTCATAGAAGCTTTCGAATATGCTCTTTAACCTATCTTTCGGTATGCCTATACCGCTGTCTTCCACCTCGATCTGTATCCTATCTTTCAAGCCTTTCGCCCGGACAGTTATCTTGCCGCCATCAGGGGTAAACCGTATCGCGTTTAGAAGCAGGTTCAGGAGGACCTCTTGTATACCGTTTATATCCATCCTCACAAAAGGCGTATCTTCCTCGACATCCACCTGGAGACGCTGGCCCCTCTTGTCTATAAACGGTGTTATCTCTCTCGCAGTCAGCCGTATAAGCACCTCTATGGATACAGGCTGAAGATTTCCTATAAGCGACTTCCTGGTGCCGGTCGAGAGCTTTGTCAGATTATCCTTTATCCCCTCGAGCCTACCGAAATATTTGTTTATTATATCGAGGGCTCTCTCCTGTTTTTCGGTCAAGCCCCCCAGGGTCTTATTTTCAAGCAATTTGAGATACCCTTTGATAACGGTTATGGGTGTCATCAGCTCATGGGACGTAATGAGAGTAAATTTTGACTTCATCTCATCCAACTCCTCTTTCTTCTTCTGCAGCCAGATGAGACGGTGTTTCTCTTTTATGGCATAGAGCCACAAAAAGAAGATCCCGAGCATAGCCACGGAAAAGAGTACATAGGAAGGGATTATGATCGAGTCGGGATATATGAATATCTCGATGAGGCGTATCGCTATGAGTACAATAAGTATCAGCAGCAAGGCTGCGCTGAAGGCGTTGCCGGCGGATCTCTTTTCGATCTTTTCCATTCTATTCCTTAGGAGACGACAGCAGAGCCACATTCTTTACGTTGACAAGTACAAGGCTATAGTCCAGTACGCTCTGCCCTATTATCTTTAGAGGCACCCTATCCCTGTCCGCGCTCAACCAGAAGGTAAATTTCGAAGGCTCTCCTCTAAAGATATAAGCGAGCCGTTCGCCCGAGTCGGTCATGACGATCTTCTTGCCCTCGGATATTACATCGAAATCTGACATGGGGATAGAGATCTTGCACCTTTCGGGATTTACCCTAGTGCGATAAAGATAGGTCAAAAGGATAGGATTGTGTATAGGCTGTTCTTTTGTTATAGTCCGCTTTTTTGAAAAGAGAGTTCCCTTCTCGTTTATCTCGACTTTATAAGCCTTCTGGTCGTAATCTTCGCATATCTTTATGGGAAAGCCTCCTCCCCTCTTTATGTTACGCAATATCCTATAAGGCAGGAAAGACTCTTTGTAGGCATATATCTCTTCATCATCTTCAAATCCGGGGACATTCGTAAGGAAGGTTATATAGTAGAAGTTCTTTCCATCCAGCTCCCTCTCTCCGTGAAAAGTGAGCTTCGAACTTCCAAGCTTAAGCGCTTTATAGTATACGTCGAATACGAGCTGTTCTCCTTCATAAAAAGGAAGGGTCTCACCGGGATCGGCCAAAGAGCCGACAGTAACCATTACCGGTATTGCCAAAATTATGAATAATCCTATTAGTTTCTTCATATGTTAATACTATTATACTTCACTTCATTTTTAATATCAATAGCGT
>JAZFTF010000103.1:0-8343 GCA_036446495.1 Candidatus Omnitrophota bacterium
GGAGCAGAAGATCTTAAAGCGCATGAGTTATACAAATAAGAAGATAGAAGTATCGCCCGTCATAACCCCCGCAGATATCGCTAAGGCGAGAGCCGTAGTCGACGAGATCTATATGGATGAGAAACTGGAGAAGTATATACTCGATATAATATTCGCTACCAGGGAACCCAAGAAGTATAAATTGGACGACCTTGTCGGCCTTATCCAATACGGGGCCTCGCCGAGGGCTACCATATATTTGACCGTGGCTTCCAAGGCGTACGCTTTTATACAAGGCCGGGGTTACGTGACGCCACAGGATGTCAAGTCGATAGGCCCGGACATACTTCGCCATCGTGTGATAGTAAGCTATGAGGCCGAAGCCCAAGAGAAGACTTCCGATGATCTAATAAAGCGGATATTCGAAGAGATAGAAGTTCCATAAATACAGTCCATAGTCCGGAGTCGGGAATCGGGAGTTTGTAGTTAAAAATACACTACAGACTCCGGACTCCGGACTCCCGACTCCGGACTCCGGACTAAAATGTTACCAAAAGAGATCCTCAATAATATCCGGCGCATACACATAACGACCTCCCGCCTCGCCACAGACGTATTCGCGGGGCAGTACCACAGTGTCTTCAAGGGCAGGGGTATGGAGTTCGATGAGGTGCGCGACTACTACCCGGGCGACGAGATCCGTTCCATAGACTGGAACGTCACCGCTCGCACGGGCATCCCCCACGTGAAGAAGTTCGTCGAGGAGAGAGAGCTTACGGTGATGCTCGTTCTCGACATGTCGATGTCCTGCCATTTCGGGTCGGTAAAGCAGCTCAAGAGCCAGTTGGCCGCGGAGCTATGCTCGGTCCTGGCTTTTTCGGCTATAAAGAATAATGATAAAGTCGGGTTCATCGCCTTTACAGATAGGATAGAGAAGTTTGTCCCTCCGAGAAAAGGCTTGCGCCACGTATTGCGTGTCGTAAGAGAAGCCTTATATTTCAAGCCGGAAGGGAGAGGTACCGATATTACATTGGCTATCGAGTATCTGAACAGGATCGCCAAGAGGAGCACAGTGACATTCGTCATATCAGATTTTTACGCCGAGGGTTTCAAAAAACCTCTTTCTATAGCCAACAAGCGGCACGATATCATTGCAGTTACAATAACGGATCCAAGAGAGATAGAGTTCCCGAATGTCGGGATGATAGATCTCGAGGATGCCGAGACCGGAAAGAACTTTCTGGTCGATACGTCTGACCGCTTGCTGAGAGATGAGTATAAAAAGAACTCCGCAGAGAGGATCGAGGGAAGAAAGAAACTTTTTAGCTCTATAAATGTAGACAATATAGATATCCGCACCGATATTCCATATATCGAGAGCCTGATGAGATTCTTTAAGATGAGAGAGAGAAGAAGGAGATGAAGGGGTTAAAAAGAAGCAGCTTCTTTATAGCGGCTGTAACACTCTCTTTGCTAACAATATCCGCTACAGCCGTGGCTGGTAAAGAGGATGCGAAGGGGCTGCCTATAAAGGTCTCGTCCGAAGTAGACTCCTTTTATGTGGGGATCGGGGATAGGATCACCTATTCCATAACGGTCTCGGCAAAAAAGGATGTAGAGATAGAGCCCCTGCTCTTTAAGGACGAGATAGGCGGACTCACTATAAGAGATTTTGACTCCCAAGAGAAGAAGAGTTTCTTTGGAAAGAAGATAATTACGCACAAGTATATCTTAACTTCCTACAAACCAGGGCCATACACTATACCGGCAGGTGTGGTCAAATTCAGACAGAGAGGCGAGGAAGAGTGGAGGGAAGTAAAAACCGATGAGATAACTATCGCGATAAAGAGCGCGCTGGAGGGGCAGAAGGCTCTTCTCGATGTTCGTGACATAAAGGGGCCGGTCCAGATCAAGGGTATCTCATACTTTTTGTCTTTTGTGGCCGTGGCCCTTATCATATTGGCGGCTATAGCGGGGGTTTATATCTTCGCGAGAAAGAAGATAAAGAGGCTGGCTGCACCCCCACCTAAACCGGCCCATATTTTGGCTTATGAAGCTCTCGAAAGGCTTAGTAAAAGCAATCTCCTGAAAGAAGGAATGATTAAAGAATACTACATAAAGCTATCGGATATAGTGAGGCATTATCTTGAGAGCAGGTTTGACCTTCGCGCGCCGGAAATGACAACCGAAGAATTTTTGGTAGAGGCGAGAGATGCACAAGGACTATTGTTAGAAGACAGGAACCTCTTGAGGGATTTTATGCTTCACTGTGACCTGGTCAAGTTCGCTAAGTACGGGCCGAGCGACACAGAGGTAAGATCGAGTTCCGGATCGGCAAAAAAGCTTATAGACCGGACCAGGCCCAAAGAAGCGAATGGAGTGCCAAGATGATGTGGCATAATCCCATTATCATTATATTGATCCCGCTAGCGCTTGCCCCCGCCATTTATGCGAAGATGCGACGAAGGGGCTCGGCATTCCTATTTTCCAGCGGCGAATTGGTAAAGGGTTTGAAGCCATCTTTTAAGGTTATTCTCGGGAGAAACTCTGTATATATAAGATGCGCGGCCCTCGCCTTGATAATACTGGCCTTGGCAAGGCCTCAATTTTTGTTAGAAGAGAGTATTATAGAGACAGAAGGCATAGATATAGTGCTCGCCGTAGATGTATCAACGAGCATGCTCGCGGAGGATTTCAAGATCGGGATGAGGAGGCAGAACAGGCTGGGGGTCGCCAAGAGAGTGATGGAGGAGTTTGTGGGAAGGCGTGAGCACGACAGGATAGGCCTGGTCGCTTTCGCGGGGCGGGCATACACGGTCTGCCCACTTACGATCGACTACAGCTGGCTTCTTCAAAATCTCGACAGGATTGAGACAGGGATCATGGAGGATGGGACGGCTATAGGCTCCGGGATAAGTTCCGCGCTTAACAGGCTAAGGAATACAGACGCCAAGAGCAAGATAATAATACTTCTAACAGATGGCATTAATAACGCGGGCAGGATATCCCCGATCGTAGCGGCTGAGGCGGCTGAGGCCCTCAACGTGAAGATATACACAGTAGGAGTCGGGACCAAGGGGAAGGCCCCATATCCCATGAGGGATATGTTCGGTAATATAGTCTACCAGGCGGTAAATATACCGATAGACGAAGAGACATTGAGGAAGATAGCGGCGAAGACCGGAGGTATATATTTCAGGGCGACCAACACGGAAACCTTAAGAGAGATATACCGCCAGATAGATTCTCTGGAGAAGACCCCTATAAAAGAGAGGGGATATAAAGAGTACAAGGAGTTGTTTGGTATCTTTCTTATTTATGCTTTAGCCCTTATCATACTGGAGATATTGTTGAACAACACGATATTGAGAAGGTTGCCATGAGATTTGCCGATTTTAACATAGTATACAGCCTGATCTGGCTCGTTATAGTCTTGAGCCTTTTTCTTGTGTGGTCCTTTAGAAGGAGGGTCCGGGCGGCGGAATTATTCGCCGAGAAAGATATTCTGGATAAATTGAGTATGTTTGATGTGAGAAGATACAAGATAAAGAATTTTATTATTATAACAGCGGTCGCACTGGTCTTATTTTCATTTATGAGGCCGCAATGGGGTTTCCACTGGCAGGAAGTCAAGAGGGTTGGACTCGATATCTTGATAGCCATAGATACATCTAAGAGCATGCTCGCCCAAGACGTAAAGCCGAATAGGCTCGAGCGGTCGAAGCTCGCTGTAAAAGACTTGATAAAGAAACTAAAAGGAGACAGGATAGGGTTGATAGCCTTTTCAGGAAGCGCGTTTCTCCAGTGCCCTCTGACGGTAGATTACAGCGGGTTCACGTTGATGCTGGATGACCTTGATGTTGATACGATACCAAAAGGAGGGACATCGATAGCGAGTGCTATAAGCGTGGCGATGAAGAGTTATGAAGGGGGCATGAATAAATACAAAGCCATCGTGATAATTACCGATGGAGAAGATCACGAGGGAGACGTTGCCAAACTTGCCAAAGAAGCCGAGAAGGAAGGGGTAAAGATATTTTGCATAGGGATAGGGACGCGGGAAGGCGAGCTTATACCCGTTGTAAACAGACAGAAGAAGACCGTATTCTTAAAAGATAGAGAAGGGAACGTGATAAAGACGCGCCTGAATGAAAGGTCCCTACAGGAGATAGCCTCGATAACCGGAGGAAGCTATGTCCGGGCGACCGGGGCAGAGTTCGGGCTCGATCTTATATATGAAGGGAATCTCTCAAAGATGGAGAAGAGAGAGCTTGAGAGTAAGATGAAGAAGAGCTACCAGGAGAGGTTCCAGATCCCATTGGCGCTGGCGTTTGCGCTGCTATTCTTAGAGCCATTTATAGGACAGAGAAGAGCTAAAAACGGAATATGATGATGCTTAAGAGAACGGTATTATTTATAGTTTTGCCGACAGTGCTTATTGTCTTTGCTCCTTCAGATTCGTTCGGAAAGAGTGAAGAGAGTATTGTAAATAAGGCAAACAAATTATATAATGAAGGTAAATATGACGAGGCCCTTAAAGGCTACAACGAAGCCGAGGAGATATCACCGGAATCGGGAGTAGTGAATTTCAATAAAGGCGCGGCTCTTTATAAAAAATACGGATACGAAAAAGCCCTGGGACGTTTCTCTAAAGTGCTCTCTATCCATAACCCGGGCCTGGAGTCAAAGGCGACCTATAATATAGGAAACACCAAGTATAAACTGGGAAAGTCGCTTGAGGCCGAGAAGCAGGGGACGACCACTAGGCTATACAAGGAAGCGCTGGAATACTACAAGAGGACGATCGAGCTAAACCAGGAAGATCAGGACGCTAAGTTCAACTATGAGTTCGTGGAGAAGGAGTTGAAGGCCCTCCAGGATAAGAAAGAAGAACGGCAGCAAAACCAACAGCAAGACCAGCAGCAAGACCAGCAGCAAAAAGATAAACAACAGCAAAGTCAAGAGGGCCAGGATAAGCGCGAAGAGCGGCAGAAACAAAAAGAGCAGGAAGAAGAGGAGGCTTCGGATAAAGAAGAGAAAGAAGAAAGGTCCGAAGAAGAACCGCAAGAAGGGCAGATGTCTGAGCAAGAGGCCAGCATGCTTTTAGACGCCTACGGCCAGCAGGAAGAGCCCGAGACAAAGCTCAAGAAGCATAAGGCTCAATATGAAGTGCTCAAGGATTGGTAATAATATGGTCAGAAGTCGGGAGTCCGGAGTCAGGAGTCGGGAGAGAAAGAGTGAAACATAAGAGTCGTTTTGTCAAAAGTATTTTTATCATTCTATTCTTTTGCCTATGGACCCCGGACCCCGGACTACGGACTGCATACGCCGCCGATATCAAATTTGTAGTTACCGTGGATGACCAGGTGGTCTCTCTAGGCGACTCAACACAGCTGAACCTCAATTTTTACGGCACGCAAGATGTTGTTGCGCCGGAAATTCCAGAAATGGATGGTTTTGAGGTGCGCTACATTGGGCCTTCAAGCTCAATATCTATAGTGAACAGGCAGGTATCGCTTTCGATCACGCACGTCTATACCCTCGTCCCTTTTGAGGAGGGGATATTTACGATCGGCCCATTTACTTTCGAGTATAAAGGCAGAGAGTATACGTCCGATCCCGTAAAGATCGAGATCGTGAAGGGGCCTGTATTGAGCAGAAGAAGGACTTCACGCACCAGAGAAAGGACCGAGACATACGAGACAGAAGAGGATATATCAGGTAGGATCTTTGTGACGATGCAAGTTCCACGGGATAGGGTGTACGTAAATGAGATCATACCCATGACCATGAAACTCTATGTAAACGGGATGGGGCTTAAAGACATCCAGTATCCTAAGGTTCCGCACGACGGATTTTCTATGGGAAAGTACGAACAGCCCAGGCAATACAGAGAGAGGGATTATAACGATAACATATTCGATATTATAGAGTTTAAGACGACCCTATTTGGAACAAGGCCCGGCAAGTTCACGCTTGGGCCGGCCGAACTTAACGCGATGAGGATAACCAGGCAGAGGCAGAGGGGGATGCGCTCGATAGACGATTTCTTCGGGGATGACTTATTTGACGACTTTTTCGGCAGATACCAGGCGCATCCGATAAAACTGAGCTCAAAGACCGTAGACGTGACAGTGTTGCCTTTTCCAAAGGAAGGAAAGCCTGACGATTTCAACGGGACTATAGGCGATTTTAACTTCGAGCTTAAAGCGGAACCCAGGGATATAAGGGTTGGCGATCCTATCACCCTCACAATGAAGATAAGCGGCAACGGTAATTTTAACACGGTCACGGCCCCGATCTTAGAGTCGCAGAAGGGCTTCAAGGTATACCGGCCTACTGCGATAGAGCAGACCAGGGACGAGAAGATATTTGAACAGGTCATCATACCGAAGACCGATGAAGTCACGCAGATCCCTAAAGCGAGCTTTAGTTTCTTCAATCCGCAAAGGGAGATATATCAGATCATAGCTAAAGGGCTCATTACCATACGGGTCGCGAGGCCTGAGAACGAGGAAGAGCTCAAGATCATGGAGTTCGGGAAAGGGAGGCCCCGAACATTTGTTCATGAGAAGATAGGAAGGGATATAATCTATATAAAAGAATCTCCCGGCAAGTTTAAAAGAGTAGGAAGTTTCTTGTACAAGAAACCAGGTTATCTTCTTTTGCATATTATACCTTTGTTGATATTAGCATCATTATTCACCATCCATAGCAGGAGCGAGCGGATGCGGACCGACGAAAGATATGCGCGCCATGCATCGGCCCCAAGGAAGGCGAGAGCAGGCCTTAAAGAGGCGAGCGGGTTCATGAAACAGAAAAAGAGCGGGGAGTTTTATAGTGCCGTATTTA
The DNA here is from genome assembly GCA_036446495.1 of Candidatus Omnitrophota bacterium. Classification (GTDB taxonomy): domain Bacteria; phylum Omnitrophota; class Gorgyraeia; order JABMRJ01; family JABMRJ01; genus JAZFTF01. The sequence goes on from JAZFTF010000103.1 coordinate 6,832, forward strand.
AGACCATGCAGGAATACCTTGGAGATCGATACCTCCTTGTCGCGGGGGGCATAACAGCGAACATAGTCGACGAATTACTTAAGGATAAAGGTATTAAGAAGGATATTCTCGACAAGCTAGAACGTTTATTCGCTGATTGTGATATGGCCCGGTATGCGGCTTCGCAATTCGGCGCTAAAGAGATGGAAGAGGCTTTCAGGTGCTTAAGAGAGATCATAGAGTATATGGAGAGGCATAGAGGGTAGTTTTATGACCAATAAGCGTAGTTATTTAAACATAAGCCGTATAGTTGTAATGGTAGGATTCGCAGTCTTTATCATATTCTGCGCAGTAGGAGCCTTTGCTGAAGATGATATTGCCGCACGCCTCAATAGTATGTTTTACAAAGCAAATTCGCTCTACGCCGAGGGTAGTTATAGGGAGGCTATAGAGGCGTATGATAACACGATAGCCAAAGGATATGAAAGCGGTAACCTCTATTACAATCTAGGGAATTCCTATTTCAAGGCGGGTTACTTGGGAGAAGCGGTCCTTTATTACGAGCGCGCCCTGCGCCTGATCCCGCGCGACGGCGATCTTCGTTCCAATTACAGCCACACCCGCTCTTTAGTGAAAGGCAATATATATGAACCTCGAGAGATATGGTTCTTCAGGTTTATCTACAGGATGTTCGAGGAGTTTACTGTAAATGAGATAACCATACTTCTCTCCATCATCTACTTGCTGATCATTGCAGCCCTTCTTATAGGAATACTATTAAAGTTGAGAAGGCAGGCCCTGATAACCATATCTGTTCTTGGGCTTATATCCGTTCTATGCTTGTTGTCATTGATCAAAGATATCGATCGATACGGAAAAGAAGCGATCGTCATGGCGGAGTCAGCCGAGGCAAAGTTCGAGCCGTTCGATAGGGCGACGACCCATTTTATCCTATATGAGGGGATGAAGGTAAGGAATATCCAGAAAAAGGATGGCTGGCTGAAGGTAGAGAGGCCCGATGGCAAGGTGGGGTGGGTCGAAGATCCCGCCTTGGAAATTATATAAAATATTAGCGTTAAGAAAGCATAGATGTTATAATATTGGGCCTAGATATTTGACAATATAGTTATTTATAATATGTGCGCCTGTTCAATGAGCAGATGATTTATGGAGTCCCGAACCATAAAGCTTCGGGGTGAACTCTGTGACATAAATCATAGGCGTTGGCCGTCTGCGAATTGACACCGACGCGATGCTTGCAAGATGTTGGCGTCGGTGCTTACTATAGGGTGCTTGATAATTTAAGCATTTTAAAGCGTGCGCCTGTAGCTCAGTTGGATAGAGCATCTGCCTTCTAAGCCGAGGGTCGCAGGTTCGAATCCTGCCAGGCGTACCATTCTACTACGCCCAAAAAAGAACTTCACGGAAGATTTGGGCTTCGTAGAAACAGGATTCGAAGCGAGCCTACCTACGCTAAGCAAGAAGAAGCTCATGGAAGCAAGCTTCGGCAGGCAGGTGAACGCCGAGCGAAGG
>JAZFTF010000104.1:0-6949 GCA_036446495.1 Candidatus Omnitrophota bacterium
AAGCCGGTTGTAGAAAAGATAGAGTTCGAAGGTAACAAGAGCCTAAGGGACGGCCACCTTAAAAAAGAGATGTCTTCCAGGGAAGGCGAGATGCTCGATGAGAACAGGCTTTCGCGCGACATCGTGTCCATAAAGAGATTCTACGGCAAGAAGGGCTTCCATCTGGCCAGGATCGACTATTCCGTGCAGGTAAACAAGAAGAAGAATACAGCGACTATAACGATAGTGGTCGATGAGAAAGGCACGGTAAAGATAAAGCGCATATTTATGGAAGGAAACGAGCACTTTAGCGACAAGACCATATTGAGGCTCATAACCACAAGGGCCGACGCCTTGTTCACTTCCGGATTTTTTGATGAAAACACGTTCATGGAAGATATGGAGAAGATAAAGTTCTTTTATCAGAACAAAGGCTACCTCGACATTCTGGTGGACAGCGACCTCGCTTATTATAACGACAGCAAGAACATGGACGTCACCATAATCATAGACGAAGGCAAAAAATATCTTGTTGGTGATATATACATAAGGCAGAACACGGTCTTCGGCGAGCAAAATATAAAGGATGTCATCGAGCTTACAAGGAACAAGCCCTTCAGCCAGGACCTTATGAGGCTCGATGCGGTAAAGATACAAGAGATCTACTATACCGCGGGTTATATACTCTGCCGCGTATACCCTGAGCCGCTTGTAAGCAAAGATACAGGGAGGATCGACATCACTTACACGATAAACGAGGATAAGTTGATCTATGTCAACAGAGTCGAGATCGCGGGCAATACCAAGACGAAGGACGCCGTTATAAGGCGAGAGCTGAGGATCTATCCGGGAGAGGCCTTTAACGGCCAGGATATAAAGCGCTCTAAAGAGAGGCTATATAATCTTGGCTACTTTGAAGAGGTCTCCTTTGACACTAAAGAGACGGGTGACCCCGCCGAGAGAGACCTGGTGGTAAATGTTAAAGAGACACAGACCGGTGAGTTTAGCTTCGGAGGAGGCTACAGCTCTATAGATAGGATCATAGGATTCGCGAGTGTTACACAGAGAAATTTTGATATACTCAATTTTCCGACCTTTACAGGTGGAGGTCAGAATCTTACCGTGCGTGGCGAGTTCGGATTTGTCCGCACAAATTATTTTGTAAGCTGGACAGACCCCTGGATATTCGGGTATCCTTACTTATTTGGCTTCGACCTCTATCGCACTTCACACTCGAGAGACTATGACGCCGGTTACGGATGGGAAGAAGAGAGGTGGGGCGGCAGCGTCAGGGGCGGCAAGGAGTTTACGGACTGGCTAAGGGCAGACGCCACCTATAGGCTCGACCGGGTAACCATATCAGATATACTCGATGAGGTCATCACCGACATAAACAATGAAGAAGGGACGAACTATTTGAGCGCACTGGCCGGTTATCTTACATTCGACACAAGAGACAATGTATTCAACCCCAAAAGGGGTCTCTATCTGCGCGGTGGCATCGAGAACGCCGGAGGATTTCTGCTTGGAGATATCAACTACTTAAAAGGATCGAGCATCAGTAAATATTACATAAGCTTTGTTGATCAATTTGTTGTGGAGCTAAAGGTGCGCGGCGGTCTTGTGACCGATTATGGGGATTCAGATACTGTACCTATATATGAGAGATTCTACGCCGGAGGCACCGGCAGCATCAGGGGTTATTCTGAAAGAGGAGTGGGCCCAAGGGATAGGACCACGGGGATCCCTATAGGCGGCGAGAGCATGCTTGTGGGCAATGTAGAACTCACATTCCCCATATTCCAGAATATGATCAAAGGGGCGATATTTTACGATGTAGGAAATGTATGGGCGGATGTAACCGATATTATGAGTGGTGGAGATTATGCGCAAGGCGCCGGGATAGGGATCAGGGTGAAGACGCCTATCGGCCCGGTAAAGTTGGACTGGGGCTATCCGCTTAGAGAGATAGATGAGGAGGAACAGAAGGGTAGATTCTATTTCTCCATGAGCCATGGATTCTGAAAAGAGGGGTAAAAAATGAGATATCTAAAGATAGCAGCTTTGGTTGTGTTTTTGTTGCAGGCAATAAACGCGCCTCTCTTGGCGCAAGAGGGCCAGAAGATCGCCTTTATCTCTCTTAGCAAGGCATTCGATAGCTATGAGAAGACGAAAATGGTCGATAAGGAGCTTGAGCGCAGTGGTGAGAAGAAGAATAAAGAACGTGATAAGCTGGTGCAGAAGGTAAGCAAGGTAAGAGATGAAGTGCAGCTTATGGCTAAAGACAAAAGGGAAACCAAAGAAAGAGAACTCAGCGACCTTATGAGAAAATTGCAGGATTTTGACAGGGAGGCGAGGGTAGAACTGCGAAGAAACAGGGATGACAAGGTAAAGGAGATCTTCAAAGAGATGAACGATGTGATATCCGACTACGGCAAGAAGCACGGATACGATATCATATTTGACGACAGGGTATTACTGTACGCGAGCGATAAGATCGATATTACAAAAGACGTAATAAAGATACTAAACAATAGATGACCTATAGACAGAGGACTATCAAGACACCCGCGACCATAAGAGGCATAGGCCTGCAGACAGGCAAACACGCCACCCTTAGACTTAAACCCGCCGCTCCCGGAAGAGGGATAGTCTTCGTTAGAACGGATATCCCAGGAGCCCCGGAGATCCAGGCAAGTCCCGAAAATATAAGAGAATCGGGTAGGATGCTGCAGAGGACGATCTTAAAGACCAAGAGGGCAGAGGTCCAGACCGTCGAGCATATCATGGCGGCTTTGAGCGGATTCTGCATCGATAATATCACGATCGAGATCGACAATGTAGAGATACCGGGTCTCGACGGCAGCGCCAAGGAATTTGTGGCTATATTACAGGATACCGGGATACAGGAGCAGGACGCGCCTCGAGCTTTTATCGAGATAGAGAGGCCCATTGTATGCAGCAATGGCGAATCCTTTATACAAGTTCTTCCGGATGAGCAGTTCAGGGTGGAGTATTTTATGGATTACGATCATCCATTGCTCAAGGACCAATGGGTCGATGTAATGCTCGATGGTTCCGAGGCGTCTATGAGTTTTTTTGCAAAAGAGATCGCCCCCTCTAGGACATTCCATGTAGACAGCATAACGAGGCCTTTTATGCTCCGCTCGCTTGCCGGTTTGGGTAGGGGTACAAATTATAAGGCTACCTTGGTGATCAGGGCAGATGGCCCGGTTCAAAATAGATTCCGTTTTCACAATGAGCCCGCTCGTCACAAACTCCTGGACTTTTTAGGGGATCTCTACCTGCTTGGGCACCATATAAAAGGGCGCGTTATAGCCAAGAAGAGCGGTCACAAGATGAACAATATATTTGTCAAAAAGCTGCATGCAGAATTAACCCAAAGACTCGCACAAGTGTAAAGGAGAGAGTTGTGAAAGATATAGAAGCCATACTGAAGATATTGCCTCACCGTTACCCGATGCTTTTGGTTGACAAGATCATCTCCGAAGGAGAGAACACGGTGGTGGGGATAAAGAACGTCACCTGCAACGAGCCCTTCTTCCAGGGCCATTTTCCAGGACACCCTGTCATGCCCGGAGTCCTGATAGTAGAGGCGATGGCGCAGGTGGCCGGCGTTTACATTTTATCCAAGATGAACAAGGCAGGTTTCATACCTTTTTTTATAGGCATAGATAACGCCCGTTTTAGAAAACCGGTTCTTCCCGGGGATCAGCTTGTTACCGAGGTAACCATACTGAAGATGAAGCCGAGGATATGCAAGGTAAAGGCGGTAAGCAAGGTAGGCGAAGAGGTAGTGGCCGAAGGGGAGCTCCTATTCGCGGTAACTGAGATGAAGGGCGGATAGTGGACCGGATCGCGTTGGTGGCTGGGCGCGGACAGCTTCCCCTAATATTTGCGGATGAGGCCAGAAAAGCCGGAGCCCATGTAATAGGCATAGCTATTAACGATCTCACCGACAAAGCCCTTGAAGCTCATGTAGATAAGATCTATTGGGGCGATATAACCCAGCCAGGCAAGGCCCTGGAGATATTTCGCCAGGAGAAGATAAATTTCGTAGCGATGACCGGCAAGATCCCCAAGGCGGTCATCTTCAATAAGAAGTTCAATCTCGACGAGCACGTCACTGAGGTTCTCCGCAATACCATCGATTCAAAAGATTATACTATTATAAAGGCGATAGCCATTAAGCTAAGGAGAGAAGGTATCAAGGTGATGGACACGACTATATATCTTTCCAAGCTTATACCGAAGAGAGGGCTTATAGCGAAGAGGCCCCCAACGAAAGAAGAGTGGCAGGATATAAAATTTGGAAGGGTTGTGGCCAAGAAGATATCGGGAATGGATATAGGCCAGGCCGTTATGGTCAGGAAGAAAATGGTCATCACAGTAGAGGCGCATGAAGGCACCGACAAGATGATACGCAGGGCCGGTGGTCTCGACAGCGACGGAGCTGTTGTGGTCAAGGTATCGCGCCCACACCAGGACATGAGGTTTGATGTCCCTACTGTTGGCCCTGAGACCATAGATTCTCTCATAGTTTCAAAGGCTAAGGTCCTCGCTGTAGAAGCAAAAAAGACATTGATGGTCGATAGGGAAGAGATAGTAAGAAAAGCGGACGCGGCGGGAATAGCAGTAGTAGCGATATAAAACCCAAAACAGAATATTCGGTGCGCGGTTAGCGATGTGCGGTTTGCGTATCATGCACAAACCGCTAACCGAAAACCGTGTCTACTTCTATTTATTTCAGCAACCCACATACAATATCCGCAGCGCGGCCACTCGCGCCATGTGTCCCTAAAAGCTTATTAACTGAGGCGAGATCTACCTTCATCTTCTTACACTTTTCATGGTCGGTCAATATGCTGATAGCCTCTCTTGCTATCCTTTTCGGAGTCGCGCTATACTGCAGAAGTTCCGGCATGACGCGTCTCTTGGCTACTATGTTGACAAGCCCGACATTTTTGAGCCTCACAAGGAGAAGATAAAGAAACGAGTTAAAGAAAGATATCTTATTTGTGATTATCATGGGTGTGCCGAGTATGGTGGCCTCAAGAGTGATGCTGCCTGATACTACTATGGCGAGGTCGGAGGATGCCAGGCAGTCATGCATCTTTCCGTCAACAAGCGTGATAGGAAGCCTATATTTATCCATATATCGAAGATAAAGGTCAAAAGGGAGCTCAGGGTGCTTTGTCACTATAAAGCGCGTATCTTTATCCTGTCGCGATATTATCTTGGCGGCTTTGAGCATAGTGTCGAACATGTTCTTTATCTCGCTTCTTCTTGAACCGGGTACGATGGCGACGATCTTTGATGAAGGGGTTCTATTTATGTCGCTCTTCTCGTCCTTAGGTTTTACAATATCCACGAGAGGGTGCCCTATAAACTCGGCTTTAACGCCTCTCTCTCTGTAGAATTCCTCTTCGAATTTAAAGAAGACGATCATCTTGTCTATGAACTTCTTTATTATGTTGACCCGCCATGCCCCCCAGGCCCATACCTGCGGACTCGAGTAGAAGACAATAGGTATTTTCTTTTTCTTAAGCATTCCCGAAAGTTTTAGATTGAAACCAGGATAGTTTACAAGGATAGCCAGATCGATCTTCTCCTCGTCTATCTTTTTTTGGATAGATGAAAAGGCCGATCTTATCACTCTTATCTTGGAGAGGATCTCAGCGACCCCTATGATAGAGAGTTTGTCGATCGGGAAGAGTATATTTACACCGGCTGTTTTCATGTGCGACCCGCCGATGCCCAAGAATTCCGCGTCAGGAAGAAGCCTCTTAACAGCGTATACGAGATGCGCCCCGTAAAGATCGCCAGAGGATTCGCCCGCTATGATAAGTATTTTTTTCGGCACTATTTTTCGGTAGTCTCTTTTATCTTCTTGCCTATCTCCAAAGCGACCGCGAGCGCGCGTCTTCCTTCGTCCCCGGAGACGATGGGCCTTCTCTTGTGGAGCGCGCAGTTTACGAAAGAGACGAGTTCTTTTTGAAGGGAATCGCTCTTTTTGATCTTGAGCTTCTTCTGCTTTATCTTGGCGTCTTTTTTTCTATGGACGATGGCTGACTGGTCGGCGTAATTTAGAGAGATGAACCTGTCTTTCTGGAATATCGATATAGTCCTTCTGGACTTCTTGGTGACGCGGCTTGCTATAAGGTCAGATATGGTACCGTTGTCGAATGTGATGCGCACATTCGCTATATCCTCGTGATCGGATACTATCTTGACCCCCACGGCCTCGATAAGCTTTACATTTGATTTTACCAGGGCAAGCACTATGTCTATATCGTGTATCATAAGGTCCAGCACGACCCCGACATCGCTGACCCTCTTTTTGAACGGCCCCATCCTATGGCATTCTATAAAGCGCGGCGGCTCATCCAAGAGCCCCACAATCGCTTCTATGGCCGCGTTAAAGCGCTCGATATGCCCTACCTGCAGCATGAGATTGTTCTTCTTTGCTATGCTGATGAGCTCATCAGCTTCTTTAAGGGTCCTTGTGATGGGTTTTTCTATCATGACATCGATGCCCGCATTGAGAAAATCCTTGGCAATCTCAAAGTGAAGATAGGTGGGGACTACTATGGATACGGCCTGGACCTTTCCTATAAGATCTTTATAATCGAGGTAGTAATCGGTGTTATGTTTTTTGGCTGTTTCTTTGGCCCTCTTTTTATAGCAGTCGCACACTCCGACAAGAGTCACTTCTTCCATCTGGTGGTATATCTTGGCGTGGAGAGAGCCCAGAAAACCTACGCCTATGACCCCAATATTGAGCTTATCCATAGAAACCCTCGCTTTGAGATAAAATTATAGCATTATTACGGGTAGTATTCAAGCTAATTTCATTAGCTTATCCCGCCTTGCCATGAAAAACCCTTTCGGCGGGATCCCGCCGAGTTGGGAAGAGATAAAGCGAGGCGGGAAAATTAGCTCGACAGCC
>JAZFTF010000105.1:0-3660 GCA_036446495.1 Candidatus Omnitrophota bacterium
GGATGGCTACGCAGATAAGACATCAGATGAAAGCGATGTTTGATAGAAACGTACAGTTTATCGCCGAACCAGGCAGGTTCTTGTCGGGGCCGTCCGGAATACTCGTCACACAGGTCATGGGCAGGACGTTCCGCAACAACAAAAATTATTATTACCTAAACGACGGCATATATGGCGATTTTTCGGGAATGATATTCGACCATTGCAGATATGAGTTCAAGACGTTACGGCGCGGACAGAAGTTCTTGAGCACCCTCGCGGGACCCACTTGCGATTCATTCGACACGCTCGCCTTAAACGAAGAGATCCCCGAGCTCTATGTTGGGGACGTGGTCTATGTAAAAAATATAGGCGCGTATTCATCGGCGAGCGCCACTTCAGGATTCAACGGTTTCCTGCCGGCCAAAACAATCCTGGTGTAATTTCTTTATCACGATTATTGGAAGATGCTTAGTATATATACCGGCTCACCTTCGCTGTACAGCATATAAACAATATGACAGCTACGGTGGGCCAGCCGAAGCGTTTCAATTGTCTGCGCCAGTCGCGCGTAGGCTGGCCGGCAAAGACCATTCTAGTCTAATCCAGCACAAAAAATTATACTACAGCCTGTTTCTTATACAGGGGAAATACCTCTGCCAGAACTTTACTATCTCTGGTTTATATGGTATTATTATAATAAATAAACCAGAGTAAATATGAAATTGACTCTTCAAACAAAATATAGTTTAACAATATTTATATCGATCCTCCTCGCCCTTATATTATTGACTGGAGCGGTCCTCCTCCGATCAAAATTTGCCATCCAGAAGATCATCACAACAAACTCCAGGATCATGGAGGAGGGGCTGTTCAGGCAGCTTGAGAGCAGGGCAGAGGAGATGACCGGGCGCTTATCATCGGACTTGGTAGGGCCTATGAATAGGCGCGATCTTGATCCGATAAAAGATATTGTTTGGCGCGCAAAGAGGCAGCAGGATATAAGCTATATATATGTCTTTGACGCCGCTGGCCGCATAATAGATGATGGCACAGACGAAGGCCTTCTCCGGGGTAATGTCCTCAAGGATGCCGTAAGCAGAAATGCCGTGGCCGCCAGTGTGCCCTTGTTCCAGTTTACCCAGGATACCCTTGACGCGTCCGCACCCATTGTCCTTGAAAACGAGATAGTAGGAGGGGTCAGGGTAGGTTTCTTCCTGAAGACTGTAATGATGGATATAGATAATATGAAAGGGCACATGATTTCTATTGGTAGGGAGAGCGCAAAACAGAATATACTGATTATCGCCATAACGGCCGTTATACTATTGATGCTTGGTGTGATCGTCTCTATAGCGATAGCTAAGGTGCTCAGCCGCCCTATAGATGTACTCTCTTCATTCACGAAGCGGTACGACAAGGGGGATTATGATGTTGCGATACCCGTGGATCGTTCCGATGAGATCGGGCAGCTGGGGAATGCGCTCAATAAGATAACGCAGAATCTAAGGGAGACCACGTTCTCCAGGGACTTCTTAAACAGCATCCTGAGGTCGATGGTCGATCCTTTGATAGTTACAAACGCGAACCAGGTAATAATGATGGTAAACAAAGCCACATGTTATCTCTTAGGATACAAAAAAGAGGAAGAGCTTATCGGACAGCCCCTCGAAACCGTCTTTGGCAAGGTTATAAAAGAATCGGATGGGGCTAGCAGACTTATCAAGCTTATAAATCAAGGCATCATGTATTATGAGACGCTCTTCCAGTCCAAGCATGGCGATCCGATACCTGTCCTTGTAAGCGGTTCCTCTATAAGGGACGATAATAACAATGTCATATGGACCATCTGCACCGCGGTCGATATATCCAAGCGCAAGAAGGCCGAAGAGCAACTCCAATCGGCCTACACGGAGCTCAAAGATACACAGTCCCAGCTTATCCAGGTAGAAAAGATGGACGCGATAGGGAGGATGGCAAGCGGTATCGCGCATGAAGTGAAGAACCCCCTAGGAGTAATACTACAGGGGGTCAATTGTCTAGAGATGCGCCTGCCTCCTGCGCAGAGAGACGTCTTTGATATCCTCCAAAAGATAAAGAATAATGTAGCACGCGCCGATAATATCATAAAGGGGCTGCTCGATTTTTCAAAGTTAACGGAGCTCAAGATAGAACCGGAAGATGTAAAGCTGATACTGGACAGCTCGCTTGGGCTTATACAGCACAGGGTCAAACTAGAGAGGATAGACGTTATAAAAAAGTTTAAAGAAGACATACCAAATGTCCTCGCGGATAAAAGGAAACTCGAGCAGGTATTTGTCAATATACTCTTAAACGCCGTACAGGCCATGCCTAATGGCGGAACGCTCTTCATACGCCTGTATAAGGCTAAGCTCGATGGTAAAGAGGCCGCTGAGGCGAGCGAGATCTCGACCCACTTCGCAAGCGGTGAAGAGGTCGTGGTAGCCGAGATCGAGGATACAGGGATCGGCATCAGCAAGGGGGATATACACAAGATATACGAGCCGTTCTTTACAACGAAGTCGCCACAGGAAGGGACGGGTCTGGGGCTCTCGGTTACCAGAAATATAATTGATACGCATAAGGGCTATCTGGACATAAAGAGTAAAAAAGACAAAGGTACGAAAGCGACGGTATTCTTAAAGGTTGTGCGGGGAGGTAAATAAAATGGAGAGAAAACGGATATTGATAATCGATGACGAAGAGGACTTTTGCTCGCTCATCAAGACCGGACTCGAGACTAGAAGTGACTTTGAAGTGAGCATTGCGACCAACGGCAATGATGGGCTCGAAATAGCCAGGGCGATAAACCCGGACCTGATCCTCCTCGATATCACAATGCCTGATCTCGACGGTTTTCAGGTGCTCGATAGGCTCAAGAAGAACAAAGCGACAATGTCTATACCGGTCATAATGCTGACAGCCAGAGAGGATGTGGAGTATAAGCGTAAGGCCTCCCAGCTCTTTAATGAGGCCTATCTGACAAAACCCGTTGAGTTTTCTATCCTTAAATCAACGATAGAAGAGGTGTTGAGAAGAAGGGGAAAAATATAGTAGAAAGTAAGAGTGGAGGCAAGAGATGTCGAATGAAGGTTCCTATTTAACCCCCGAAGGTTACGAGAAGGCGAGAGAGGAATTGAAGCGTTTAAAGAGCGTTAAACGCAAAGAGATTTCGAAGGAGATAGGTATAGCCCGCCTGCATGGCGACCTGAAAGAGAACGCGGAGTACAAAGCGGCCAGAGAGGCACAGGCCTTAAACGAGAAGAAGATAGCCGAGCTCGAGAACAACCTAGCGACCGCGCAGATACTGGACGATACACGGATGGCCAAGGACGAAGCGCTTATCGGCGCTACGCTTAAACTCAAGGACATGGATTCCGGGGAAGAGTTTGAATATACGCTTACCTCAGAGATGGAAGCGGATTTTTCACAAGGTAAAATATCTGTAGCTTCTCCTATAGGCAAGGGTTTGTTGGGGTACAAAAAGAATGAGATCGTCAAGATCGAGGTCCCGGCTGGTGTACTCAGGTACAAGATATTGAAGATCAGTAGGTAAAGAGTCTACCTACGAAATACGCACTACGTATTATCGTTTGCATAAGAAATGCCAGTAAGGCATCTTTTCCGATATAGTTACCTCAGAGAAAGTATCCTTTAGCC
>JAZFTF010000106.1:0-2504 GCA_036446495.1 Candidatus Omnitrophota bacterium
GTAGCGGCGGAGTATGACGAGAAAGAAGAGTTTCCCTGGCCTATAGTCAAGGTACTAGCCGAAAGCGATCTCTGCGGAGTATATATAGAAGAAAAGTACGGTGGAACAGGCGGAGGTATTACAGATCTCTGCATAGCCACAGAGGAACTCTCGAAAGCCTGCGGCGGCATAGCACTTGCTGTAGCAGCCACCGCTCTCGGTACATTCCCAATAATACTCTTTGGCAATGAGGAGCAAAAGATGAAGTACCTCCCCGATATCGCCAAGGGCAAGAAGCTTGCCGCGTTCGCTATCACGGAGCCGGAGGCCGGCTCAGACGCGAGCAGCATAAAGACCCAGGCCAGGAAAGAGGGAGATCATTATATACTAAACGGTACTAAGCAATGGGTAACCAACGGCGGAGAGGCGGAGATCTACGTAGTTATAGCTATGACAGACAAGAAGAAAGGCGCCAGAGGGGCCAGCGCGGTCATAGTAGAAAAGGGTACCCCAGGCTTCGAGTTTGGCAAGAAAGAGAAGAAGCTTGGCATACGCGCCTCCAGCACCAGAGAATTGATATTCACAGACTGCAAGGTACCTAAAGAGAATTTAATAGCGCGCGAAGGCATGGGTTTTATCGTCGCGATGAAAACATTTGACAAATCTCGTCCGGGGGTTGCGGCGCAAGCGGTAGGCATAGCCCAGGGCGCTCTAGATCTTGCGATAAAATACGCGCATGGGAGGAAGCAGTTCGGCCGGTCGATAACTAGTTTCCAGGGAATTCAATTCATGCTTGCCGACATGGCTACACAGGTAGAGGCGGCCAGGGCTCTGGTGTATGCCTGTGCCAGGCTGATAGACTCCGGGTCAAAAGATCTGGCGAAGCCGTCCGCTATGTGCAAGCTCTTTGCCAGCGACGTGGCAATGAAGGTAACAACCGATGCTCTTCAGATATACGGAGGATATGGCTACATGCGCGACTATCCGATAGAGAAATATATGAGAGACGCCAAGATCACCCAGATCTACGAAGGCACAAACCAGATACAGAGAAACGTCATAGCCCTTCAGTTGATAAAAGAGATGATAAAGAAGTAGGTCAATAATGAATATAATAGTCTGCATAAAGCAGGTCCCCAATACGATCGATGTAAGGATAGACCCGGAGACGAATACTCTGATCAGAGAAGGTATAGAGAGCGTGATCAATCCTTTCGATACTTACGCGATAGAGGAAGGTATTCGGCTTAAAGAAAGATTCGGGGGCAAGGTTACGATTTTAACTATGGGCCCGCCGCAAGCGGAGTCGAGCTTAAAAGAGGCGATATCGCTGGGCGCAGACGAAGGCATACTTATCTCTGACAGGGCTTTCGCGGGCAGCGACACGTGGGCCACAAGCTACGCGCTTTCTATGGCGATAAGAAATATAAAGGATTACGATATCGTTATATGCGGAAAACAGGCTTCAGACGGAGATACGGCTCAGGTAGGGCCTGGGATATCTGCCCATCTTTGTATACCCCAGGTAACATATGTAAAGAAGATAGAAGAGATAATCGAGGCCACCGCCAAGTTTGAGCGCATGACCGAAGAGGGGTATGAGGTGATTGAATCCCCCATGCCGTGCGTCATAACGGTTGTGAAAGAGATCAACGAACCAAGGCTGCCGTCCTTAAAAGGGAAGATGAGGGCAAGATCGGCCCAGATCAAGACATGGAAGGCCGCCGATATGGGCTGTGACCCCAAGGCGATAGGCCTCGAAGGCTCTCCCACGAAGGTCGTTAAGATATTTACACCGCCAGTTCGAGAAAAAGGCAAGATCCTGCAGGGTGATAGCAAGGAGATGGTGGACCAGTTAGTTGATTTTTTAAAAGGTACTATATAAGAGTTGGTGTTGGCCGGATGAATTCGAAGGAGCGTATCGGTAAAATATTGAATTTCCAGACACCTGACCGCATAGGTATCTATGACCACTTTCTCGGCTCTACTGTCGAGAGCTGGAAGGCGGATGGTCTTCCCAAAAACACCAGACCGGAAGATTACTTCAACCTCGATCTTGATATCGTAAAACTGGAAGACGCCTTAACATGTGATCTCACCACTGATGATGATAAATTCAGGGTCCTCTCTTTCTCCGAGCCGTTCCAGAGACTCTGCGAAGTCTTTGGAAGGGAGGATGCCTTAAGGAAGCTTGCGCGGGACCCGAAAGAGTTTAAGGCGAGCCTCGAAAACGAGACCAACAGTTTATTGGGCTCTATTGAAAAGATCCTCAATAAAGGTATTGTTTTCGACGGAGCATGGGCCTGGGGTGATATTGCGTATTCTAAGGGCCTCTTCTTTTCGCCTTCATGGTATAAAGACAATCTCCTTGGTCTTCACAAGAAGATATTCCGATCCCTCTCATCAAAAAACATCTTTGTATTCTTTCATTCCGAAGGCAATATGCATGATGTCATTCCATCTCTCTTGGAAGCGGGTGTCAGGGCGCTGCACCCTTTGGAGGAAGAGGGCGGCATGGATATCGA
>JAZFTF010000107.1:0-3425 GCA_036446495.1 Candidatus Omnitrophota bacterium
GATTATGGATTTTGTTAAGAGAAAGGGTATTCTCACCCTTCCCAAGACACAGAAGATAGTGGTGAAGCTTACCCCCCATTTTATGAGGCCCATAAGGGCGTCGGCCTCATATAGTTCTCCTGTGACCGATGATAAGAGAGAGCCCGCCTATTTTTACGTGACCCCTGATATTGAAGGCAAACTCCATAATGAATATAAATTCGTAAGCGCTCACGAGACATACCCGGGACACCATTTGCTCGATGCGAAGAGAAGAGGGTTGGAGAACCCTATAAGACGACAGATAGAATCCCCATTATTTTATGAGGGCTGGGCCTCTTACGCTGAGGGACTTATGGTCCGTTCGGGATATGTCAGAGATCCCCGGCAAAGACTCCTGGGTCTCAAGCGCCAGGCCTGGAGAGCGTTGCGTGCGATGTTAGATGTAGGCATAAGGTCAAAAAGGCTCAAGTATAATGACGTCGAGAAACTCCTGGCGCAGCTCGGATACTCAGGCTGCATAGTAAAGAGGATGCTCAGGCATTATCTGCTTTCTCCGGGATATCAACTATGTTATACTATTGGTAAATTTGAATTTGACTCACTCAGGGAGATCTTCTCCGATAATGGCACCTTGAGAGAGTTTCACGATACCATATTGGAGAGTGGCCAGATACCTTTTGATCTTCTTGAAGAGAGACTAAATGAGATGATACGATAATAATCGTTGCGGTGCGCGGTTAGCGGTGTGCGGTTTGTGCATTGTACACAAACCGCTAACCGAAAACCGCGAACCACATCGAGCGTTAGCAGGTGCGTTATGCCCCAGGAGTTCTTAGGATATCACTCCGAATGGAATTTAGGCTCGCCCGGCGGCTGGGATTACCAGCGTATGTCGCAAGAGGTCGGAAAGCTCGCTTGGAAGAGGATATTAGAGAAGGTGGATATCCCGATAGAGCTTGATTTCAACGACCCGATACTCTGTCCCGTTACCAATTTTGCCGAACTCCTTTTAAGGGCTCATCGTAGGAACTTTCCCAATGAAAAACCCGTCATTGCCTTCACCGCCGAAAAAGAGACCCTGGATAAGGTAGGAGAGAACATAAGATTTGTCGAATATCTTAACACCTTACCGGATACAAAGGCAGTCCTCATAGACCCATCAAGGTTCGTATTAAGAGATGGCAGGGTCTATGTCGGTAATGACAGGATCACAGCCGCGTTCATGGATTTTAACAATAATGTTATTATAAAGATCAAAAAGAAGCATAATCTAGATGGTCTTCTCGCCGCGATAAAGCAGGGTATAGTGACGAACCCGAGGGGGATGGAGCCGGTGGGCGCGAAAGGGGTCTTCGAGGCGGTGACCTCTGAGTGCAAAGATATGTTGGCCGAGACAACGGTAGCCAGGACGCCTTGGACGCGCCAGTTCTATCCACGCTCTACGACAGGCCCGGACGATAAGCCTATCAAAGACCTGGTGCAGTGGGCCAGGGATAACTGGGAGTGCGTTATATTGAAACCTGTCCATGGATATTCGGGACAGGGTATATTGATCGGGTATAAAGAGGCAGATAAAGAGCGCGCGATAAAGCGAGCCCTTGATGCCGGGGATTATATTATTCAACCACTCGTTCCTCTGGAGATATGGGCGGAGGACTTCCCGTGGATAGATGAGGAAAGGAAGACACTCTTTATCAAGCGATGGCAGACAGACTTCCGTTGTTTTATAACTGACGCGGGGCTTATAGGATTTGTTACAAGGTTCGGAGGCATACCGACGAATGTCGGTTCAGGCGGAGGCATACAGAGTATGGCGATACTACGCTCCAAGATGGACATTCAGGAAGCCGTCAAGAAGATGAATGACGCTATACTGAGCCTGGGCTACGATCTTGTCTCCAAGATGAAGAAAGAGCTCGACGAGTTCTCGGTCTCGATGGGCAATGTATATCTTTTTGGACCTATAATGAATACGCTGCGCCCCAGGATCATCACCCAGACGCATGTTGCCCAGCTCAAAGAGTACGCGGAGGGTTTGTGGAACGACGCTCTTAAGCTAGAGAAGATGTGGCTTGAGGGGAGACTTACAAAATATGTACAGATAAGTAAAGAGGAAGAAGAGATAGCCCGGCTCGCGCCTTGGCAGGGGCGGCCGGCCCTGATAGCGTCAGACGGGTTATTCGGTTTTAGAGGAAGCGTCGAATGAACCCAGCACCTTTTTATCAGACCAGGTGTTGGGGCTTAAGAGAGATAATAGAAAAAAAGGTGCTGGGTGAACGTTAAGAAAGACTGGTGGAAGGGATTCTTTGACGAGACGTATCTTATAACGGATGCGCGCAGCGTCATGGATCCTGATCTTACAAAGAGAGAAGCGGACCTTGTAGAGGATTTTTTAAGGTTGAATAAGAGCGAGAAGATACTCGATCTCTGCGGAGGGCACGGAAGGCACTCTATAGAGTTTGCCAGACGCGGCTATAAAGACCTTACTGTCCTGGACTATTCAGACTATCTTATAAAATTGGGCAGGAGAAAGGCCAGAGAGATAGGTGCCGATATAAGATTTATATGCCAAGACGCGCGTGATACAAAGCTTAAAAAGGATGACTACGATACGGTTTTCATCATGGCAAACTCTTTCGGTTATTCTTCCATCGAGAGCGATAATATAAAACTTCTTAAAGAGACTCATAGAGTGCTTAAGAGCGGGGGGAAGTTCTTATTGGATCTCGCGGACTCTGATTACATAAGAGAGAACCTCAAGCCTGTCAGCTGGCATGAGGCCAATGAAGATATAATAGTCTGCAGGAAGAGAGAGCTTAAGAGCGATATAATAAGGGCCAGGGAGATAGTTGTGTCAAAAAAGAAGGGACTTATAAGAGACGAACGGTATTGCGAGCGCTTATATGCCAGGGATAAGATAAGCCGCATATTAAAGGATATAGGTTTTAAGAATGTAGCAGCAAAAAAAGAGATATCCCTCCACAAGAAGAAGACTGACTACGGTTTTCTAACCTCCAGGATGATAGTGACCGCAAAGAAGTCTTGATAGGCCTATCCACCTATGTATTATTTGATATATTGGCGTTATATGATATAATAATCCCCTATATAGCAGAGGATAAAAGAGATGGCAAAGATCCTGGTGATAGACGACGAGAGCAAATTCAGGAATATCATAAAAGAGGAGCTTCTTAAAGAAGGCCATGAAGTCGAGACTGCCATTGATGGTGAAGAAGGCTTGGGCAAGGTGAAGGAAGCAGCCCCTGATCTTATAATATGCGACATGAAGATGCCCAAGATGGATGGTTTCGAGGTCCTTGAGGTGTTAAGAAAAAAAGAGAATCTTAACTCGCCGTTTATCATGCTGACTTTAATAGTTGATTTCGACAAGATACAAAGCGCTTATGAGCATGAAGCGAATTTCTAGATAACAAAACCCGTTG
>JAZFTF010000108.1:0-4099 GCA_036446495.1 Candidatus Omnitrophota bacterium
TAGCTGATAGCTGAAAGCTGGTTATGAGAATAGGTATCGGATACGACATCCACAGGATAACAGAAGGAAGAAAGCTCGTCTTGGGGGGAGTAGAGATACCCTATATAAAGGGACTTGAAGGGCATTCCGACGCCGATGTCCTCTTGCACGCGATATGCGACGCCCTTCTGGGTGCTGCCGGGGAGGGAGACATCGGAAGGCATTTTTCTGATAAAGACCCAAAGTACAAGAATATCTCAAGTCTTTTATTGCTTGAGCGCGTATGCGAGATCGTCGCGGATAAGAGATTTAAGGTCCATAATGTGGATACGGTATTGATCGCCGATGAGCCTAAGATAGAGCCTTTCAAAGAGAATATGAAGGATAAGATAAAAGAGGTCCTTAAAGTATCCAAAGAACAGATAAACATAAAAGCAACGACAAGCGAAGGCGTAGGCACAATTGGCCGCGGTGAGGCCATGGCCGCGCACGCGGTTGTACTATTAGAAGAAGAGGGTTAGCGGTGCGCGGTTTGCGGTTAGCGTTGAAAACCGCAAACCCAAAACCGCAAACCGAAACATACAGGTGTGGAATTATATGGTGAGAGTGAGATTTGCCCCCAGTCCTACGGGTTATCTCCATGTCGGAAGCGCGCGCACGGCGTTATTTAACTGGCTATTCGCGCGCGCAAATAAAGGCTCTTTTATCTTGAGGATAGAAGATACAGACGTAGAGCGCTCCAAGGAAGATTATGTAGCCAAGATAACCGATGACTTAAGGTGGCTTGGCCTCGATTGGGATGAAGGGCCTGACAAGGGAGGAGATCTCGGACCTTACAGGCAGTCTGAAAGAGAAGATACATATAGAAGGTTTGCCGATAAGCTCTTAAAAGAGGGCAAGGTCTACCATTGCTACTGTACGGACGAGGAGCTAAAAGCGCGACGCGCCGAAGCACTCAAGATAGGCAGGTCCCCTCAATACGACAAACGCTGCAGGGATCTTTCTAAAGAAGAGATACTCAAATTTAAAGAGAGAGGTATAAAGCCCGCTTTAAGGTTCCGTGTGCCGGAGAAGAAGCTTGTTGTAAACGATATAGTAAGGGGTGCGGTTGTATTCGATACGTTATCCATAGAAGATTTTGTCATCATGAAGTCCGCGGGTACGCCTACGTTCCATTTTGCGGTCGTCTGTGACGACGCATTGATGAAGATCACACATATTATAAGGGGTGAGGACCATCTGCCGAATACGCCTAAGCACATACTTCTTTTCGAGGCGCTCGGTTTCGATATGCCGCGGTTTGCCCACATGTCTCTTACCATGGCACCGACAGGTGACAGGCTCTCTAAGAGGACCGGCTCTACAAGCATAGGGTACTACAGAGAAGAAGGATACCTCCCGGAGGCCCTTGTAAACTATCTCGTGTTGCTAGGCTGGTCTCCCGGAGATGATCGAGAGATACTCTCGCGCGGGGAGATGATAAAGGATTTTAAACTCGAGAGGCTCTCGCGCTCGAGCGAGGCGTTTGATCCGCAAAAGCTTGATTGGATGAGCGGCGTCTATATAAGAAAGACCGATGTGGAGAGATTGGCGCGCCTGAGCATACCATATCTGGTCAAGGCGGGGTTTATAAATAAAGATATAGACGGCGATGAGTTCGAAAAACTCAAGGGTATAATCGCCGTTGTGCGCGATCGCCTTACAAAGATAAAAGACGTGACAAGCGAGACGGAAGTATTTTTCAATAATGAGTTCATTATAAAAGATAAAGACGCCAAGGCGGTTTTGAGCGAAGACAACTCCAAGGCGGTCTTGAGCCTATTCTTAAAGAAACTCGGCGAAGCGGACAATATTGACGAGGAGATCTTTAAGGGCGCTATAAAAGATATCGGAAAAGAGACGAAGCTTAAAGGGGCCTCTCTATATCACCCTATACGGGTTGCCCTAACAGGACAGCTTAACGGCCCGGAACTTAAGCTCATCATACCGTTGTTGGACAAAGAGAGTTGTGTAGATCGGGTGAAGAGGGCGTTGAACATTGGTTAGCGGTTAGCGGTTAGCGGTTAGCGCACGATGCGAAAACCGAAAACCGAAAACCGAAAACCGCAACAATTGTTTGGAGGTTGCGATGATCTGCCTGACAAGTGTATTCCTGATAATAGCTGGTATCATAGTCTTCTATTTTATAATAGTCGGTACGGTCTTTAGAAAAGAGGTAAAGGCGTGTTTTGAGAGGGACCCGGCGGCAGTCAACTATCTGGAGGTATTGCTTACCTATTCAGGGCTTCACGCTATTATCTTACATCGCATAGCCCACCTGCTTCATAGGATGAAGATACCTTTCTTTCCTAGATTTATATCGCAGCTGGGGCGGTTTATGACAGGGGTAGAGATACACCCCGGGGCCCGGATAGGTAACAGCTTATTTATAGACCACGGTATGGGCGTTGTGATCGGAGAAACCTCAATAGTAGGTGACAACGTTACGATATTCCAAGGGGCAACCTTAGGCGGGACAGGAAAAGAGAGGGGCAAGAGGCACCCTACTATTGGTAACAATGTCGTTATAGGCACAGGCGCGAAGGTCCTTGGCAACATAACGGTAGGCGATAATGTCCAGGTGGGTGCAAATGCAGTAGTGATAAGGGATGTCCCGGCCAACTCTACAATAGTGGGTGTCCCGGGAAGGATCGCCAGAAAAGAGGGCAAGAGGATAGCGGGTATCAATCTCGATCACACAAAACTGCCTGATCCTTTGGCCCAGGCCCTGGATAGGCTGCAGCACGAGATAGACCACATAGAGCACCACATGAATGAATGGCACAAAGGACAGGAAGACAAATAAGAGCCGGTTTGCGGTGAGCGGTTTGCGGTTAGCGTAAAAGAACCGTACACCGTAAACCGCCAACCGAAAACCGCTAACCAAAAAGAGTCTATTTACTATAGCTATGGCAATCAAGATATATAATTCGCTGACGAGAAAGAAAGAAGAGTTTGTACCTATAAAGAAGAGCAAAGTCGGCATATACGGGTGCGGCCCTACCGTGTATGACGAGCCGCATATAGGACACGCCCGCAGCGCTTATACGTTTGACGTTATCAAAAATTACCTCGAATACAGGGGTTACAAGGTAAGATTTGTCAGGAATATAACCGATATAGATGACAAGATCATAGATAAGGCGCGCGGTGAACTTAAAAAGTCCCTTGATGCCAAGGTTGATCTGAAGTCGGCTGTTAAAGAGATCGCCATGAAGTATCTCAACAGGTATTATGAGGACATGGATACGCTTGGCATAAAGAGGGCCGACTTCGAACCGAAGGCCACAGAGTATATAGGCAAGATGATAAAGGTGATCAAGCGCCTTATAGAGAAAGGGTCCGCTTACGCCCAAGGCGGGGATGTCTACTTCGCAATAAATAAATTTAGCAGTTACGGTTCCTTGTCGGGCCAGAGCCTCGATAAGATGCAGCTTGGGGCCAGGGTCCACCCGGGAGAGAATAAGAGAGACCCCCTCGATTTTGCGCTGTGGAAGTCGGCGAAGCCCGAAGAGCCGGCATGGAAGAGCCCATGGGGCATGGGCAGGCCGGGATGGCACATAGAGTGCTCTACCATGTCTATGGATATACTCGGAGAGAATTTTGACATACATGGCGGCGGTCTCGACCTTATCTTCCCGCACCATGAGAACGAGATCGCGCAGTCGGAGAGTTATAGCGGCAAGAGATTCGCGAATTATTGGATACACAATGGCCTGCTCACCATAAAGAGCGAGAAGATGGCGAAGTCATTGGGGAACTTCATCTCAATAAAAGATATTCTTGATAAACATCACCCAGAAGTTCTTAAGTTCTTCCTGTTGTCGGGCCATTACCATTCCCCGATAGACTTTACTTATGCGAAGATGGATGAAGCGAAGGCCGCGCGCGAGAGGTTCTATATACTATTTGACAAGATCGAGCGCGTAGAGAGTCTAAAAGCGCTAGACGGAGCCCGGGGCGAGGAAGGATTAAGGAAGATAGATGATCTGAAAGCTAAGTTCGAAGAGGCAATGGATGATGATTTTAACACATCTTTAGCCTTGGGATATCTTTACGAGATCGTAAGCTTGGCCAACAA
>JAZFTF010000109.1:0-8922 GCA_036446495.1 Candidatus Omnitrophota bacterium
TAGTCAATATCGCCTGGATTCATAGATTAATGATACCACACAGGTATCATTATGTCAAGAAAAAAACTTTTTACTTCTCCTCTTTCCGCGCGTCCTATGCCCTCTCCGCGGCCCCTGTTCATCTTTTCTCCTTCGCCCTGCATTGCCTGCAGATCCCGAATATCTCCATCTTATGCCTTTGCGGTAAGAATCCCGCTCTTTTACAAAACTTATCCTGCAGCTTTTCGATCTCTTCATCCAAGACTTCAATAAACTTGCCGCATTGTACGCAGATCAAATGGTCGTGGTGGTTATGGCCGTATTTGTGCTCGTATCGCGTCCTCTTGTCTCCAAGATCGACCTCTTTGGCGATATCGGCATTGCGAAATAGGCGCAGGGTTCTAAATACCGTGGCGTGCCCTATATCTGGGCTATTCTTTCTGATGATATCGTATAAGTCGTCCACACTTACGTGCTTCTCTGTCTTTAAAAAGGCCTCGAGTATGGTCCTTCTCTGGCTAGTCAGCTTCAGGTTCTTCTCCTTTAAAAAATCGGTGAGTATCTCTACCTCTTTAGGCATTGGCACCTCATTGATATTGATTATCAATCTCAATTGATACTATAGATCAAAACATTGTCAAGGCAGATCTTTTAATACCTTAAAGGCCTTGCGGAGTATTTTATCTATCTCTGTTTTCTTTATACATAGAGGCAGGTAGAAATATATTATATTGCCAAGTGGGCGAAGTATGATACCAACTTTCAGGCCTTCCTTATATACGCGGTACCCTATCCTATCCTTCAGCTCAAACTCCTCTTTGGTCTCTCTGTCTTTAACAAGCTCGATGGCCCCTATCATACCTATATATCTTACGTCCCCAACAATATCGAGCGTTTTGAACTTATCCATTCCTTTATGGAATAGAGGGATCAGATCCCCTACCCTCTTTAAGGTCTGGTCATCCTCAAATATTTCAAGGCTTGCTATGGCGGCAGAACAGGATAGCGGGTTGGCGGTATATGTATGTCCGTGGTAAAAGGTCTTTCTATTTATATAGTCACCATAGAACGCCCGGAAGATCTTGTCCGTGGTGAGGGTCGCCCCTAAAGGAAGATAACCCGATGTTATCCCTTTTGATAGACAGATGATATCCGGCTTTACGCCGGCATGCTCGCACGCGAACATCTTCCCTGTCCTGCCAAAACCTGTTGCCACTTCGTCCAATATAAGATGGACATTATACTCTCGCGCCATCCGGGATACCCTTTCAAGATACTCTTTAGGGTATACTATCATCCCTCCCGCGCCCATTACCATAGGTTCCAGGATCATAGCAGCTATATGTTCATGATGAAGCTTCAGGATATCCTCCATCGCCCCCAAGCATTCGATATTGCAGGAAACGCGCTTCTTGGCCATCGGGCAGCGATAGCAATAAGGCGAAGGGGCTTTAAAAGAATCGTAGAAGAGCGGAGAGAATACTTCACTGAAGAGATCGACTCCGCTCACACTCATAGTCCCTATCGTATCTCCATGGTATCCGTAATCCAAAGATACGAATTTTCTCTTATTGACCTCTCCTATATTCTGCCAGTATTGAAAAGATATCTTGAGCGCCGCTTCGACCGCGGTCGAACCGTTATCCGAGAAGAATACCCTATCTAGACCATCCGGTGTTATAGAGACCAGCCTTTCAGCCAGTTCTATGGCGGGTTTGTGCGTGAACCCAGCGAAGAGAACGTGCTCTAAAGAATTGAGTTGTTTTTTGATGGCCCTCTTTATCTTTGGGTGATTGTGGCCGTGGACATTGCACCACCAGCTCGATATGGTATCGTAATAAAATTTACCTTCGGTGTCATAAAGTTTGACGCCCTTCGCTCTCTCTATCAAGATGGGTGGCGACTCTTCGTAGTCCTTCATCTGCGTATATGGATGCCAGATATGCTTTAAGTCTCTCTCCAGGAGGCTCTTCATCTCTTCTCTTTTATCTCCCTAAATATATTATCAAATATATCGATGGTTCTCTTGTTCGGTCGGCCGCCCGGCAAAAATGGTAGAAGGGCCGTATTGTCTACGCCTGAAAGCCTCTTTATCGTATCGATATTGTCGTTTATGATGTTCCTGTTTGCCCCGATATCGATACTGTTAAATACGATGCCCTTGATGCGCATGCCTCTCTTTCTTAATGATTCCACAGTCATGAGCGTGTGGTTTATCGCGCCTAGCCTGTTCCCCGCCACTATCAGTACAGGAAGGTTCAAGTCTTTTGCTATATCTATAATAAATTTATCTCTTCTGTAAGGGACCAGAACCCCTCCGGCGCCTTCCACCAGGACGCGATCAAACTTCTTGGATAGGAATCTAAAGCTCTCCTTTATCTTGCGTTCACAGATCCGTCGTTCTTCTAGATCTGCAGCGAGATGGGGTGAAGATGGGAACCGGAAGCTATAAGGAGAGATATATTTCAAGAGATCCTTTACATCCTGCCTCTTTCTACCCATAAGTTTAAGATGCCGGTTCACATCCTTTGAAAAACCGCTTGTACCTGTCTCGACCCATTTCTGGGTTATGCAATCATATCCTTTATCCAAAAGATATCTCGCCAAGAGGCCGGTCACGAGTGTCTTGCCTACACCGGTATCTGTCCCTGTTATGAATATACCCTTCATCTTACCACCTATCTGTATCTTTTGCCTTTACCAATGCGTTGCTGAAATTTCCGCGGGTCCTGTCAACGGAGAGCCCTTATAGTTATTCGCGGGGCACGCCAATAGGGTGATAACAGTTGCGGCGTCCCAGCCCCCAACCCCGCTCTTAACTATGGGCGCCCGTTCGTTGCCACCCGCGAAAATTCTCAACGCGCCTCTTACCATGGGAGGGACGTTTTCCCCGCCTCCCGACAAGTTTACTCTACTCGGCGGGATCCCGCCGAGTAGAAAAAAGATAAGACGAGGCGGGACAAAATTAGCTTCAGACCTGTCACAGAATTGATCTCAGACCTGTCCCTTTATCTATTTATTGCATATGATCAAAAGCTATATTATAATACTATTATAGATATATGAAACCACTAAAAATATAACACTGGAGGTGGAGATATGGATTGGGGATTAGAGAATAGGTTGAGTAAGCTTATACAGCTAGATGGGCGTTGCTTCTTTATGCCTATAGACCATGGATATTTTCAGGGGCCTACAAGGTCTCTCGAGAAGCCCGCTGATACGATAAAGCCGTTATTTCCTTACTATGACGCTTTGTTTGTTACCAGGGGCGTGCTACGCTCTTGTATAGACCCTGCCAATAGCAAGCCTATCATCCTGCGCGTATCAGGCGGTACGAGCATGGTGGGAAAAGACCTGGCCAATGAGTCTATCACTACCTCTATAGAGGAGATACTGCGGCTCAACGTATCGGCTGTGGGCATCTCTGTCTTTATCGGAAGCGACTACGAGCGCCAGACGCTGGACAATCTCGCGAAACTTGTCAACGTTTGCGAGAATTACGGTATACCGGTAATGGCTGTCACGGCCGTGGGAAAAGAACTTGAGAAACGTGACGCTAGGTATCTGGGACTCTGTTGCCGTATAGCGGCTGAGCTTGGAGCGCGCGTCGTCAAGACATACTGGTGTGAAAAGGACTTTGATAAGGTAGTAAGCGGGTGCCCTGTTCCCGTGGTGATGGCGGGCGGGCCGAAGTGCAAGACCGAGTCGGAGGTATTCAAATTTGTCTACGACGGATTGGAAAAAGGCGCTATCGGCATAAACCTCGGAAGAAATGTCTGGCAGAGCCCGTACCCGGCAGCCATGGCCAAGGCCTTGCGCGCGATAGTGCATGAAGACGCTACAGTAAAACAAGCCGAAGATATCTTTAACAGCGCCAAAAATTTAAAGACTGCATGCGTGTAGCCAGGTATTACACAAACCGTGACATACGCATCGAAGAGATGCCTGTTCCAAAGATAAGCCCGGGCGAGATTCTTGTAGAGGTCCTCGCAAGCGGCATCTGTGGGACCGATGCTATGGAGTGGTACAGAAAGAGAAAGGCCCCCCGCATACTTGGCCACGAGATCGCCGGAAGTGTATGTGAGTCGAACTCCAAAAAATACAGAGTAGGCCAGAGGGTCTTTGTAAGCCACCATGTCCCATGCGATTGCTGCAAATATTGCCTTTCCGGAGACCATACAGCCTGTGACACACTCCATAAGGGAAATTACTACCCCGGTGGCTACAGTGAGTTTATAAGAGTGCCTAAGATAAATGTCGATAAAGGCGTCTATCTCTTGCCTAAAGGCGTCTCTTATGAAGAAGGGACCATGATAGAGCCTCTCGCTTGTGCTATAAGAGGGCAGAGGGTGATAGGCGTAAAGAGGTCCCATACCGTGCTCATCATCGGAAGCGGGGTCTCAGGGCTCATGAACATAGAGTTGGCCAAGATGAAGGGCGCCAAGGTAATAGCTACAGACATCAATAATTATAGGTTAAAAAAAGCCAAAGAATTCGGCGCGGACAAGGTCTTAAACGCCAAAAAAAGGTTCAATATTAAAGCGGACCGAGTGATTGTCTGTACGGGCGCCCGGGCCGTGGTAGAGCAGGCGTTTAGCTCTGTAGATAAGAAAGGCGTAATACTATTCTTCGCCATACCCGAGAAAGATATAAAAGTTCCCGTTGTGGACTTCTGGAGAAATGAGATAACTGTGACATCATCATACGGAGCGGCCCCAGTGGATTTAAGAGAGTCTCTCGGGATGATCAAAAAGAATAAGGTCCGCGCAAAAGAGATGATAACACATAGGATCCCCTTAGAAGATATTAAGAAGGCTTTTAAGATAGTGACGGATTCAAAGGAGTCTTTAAAGGTTCTTCTCGAACCGAAGAAGACAGGATAAGTGAGATCTCCAAGACTACTACCATATACCGCAAAGATCATTGCCCTGCTTCTTATTTTTATATCCTTATATTCTCTGCCTTGCCACGCAAAACAGGCCCATCGAAGAACGTCGATATCTACCCGTTCACAAATACTGACAGACAGCAAAACAAGAAACCTATCTATCTGGGACTCGATCTTTTTAAGAAAGGCCACTATCCAAATGGGTGCGGCAAAGACGAAAGTCCTGGTGAATTGGGTGACCAAGCAGGTGGAGTATGTATGGTCGCCGCCTTATAACCGTTATGTGAGACCGAAGTTTGTCTTGCCGGACGCGCAGAAGTTGTACGAAAAAAGATAGAGATAGCTCTATGGGATCTAAGAAGAATCTGATCATATCTATTATCTTGATAGTGGTCTTGGGTCTTGCCATCTATTGGAACTCCCTTGACGGAAAGTTCATCTGGGATGATATCCCGATAATAAGAGACAATGCCTACATAAGGAGTTTTTCCCATATAGACGATATATTCACAAAGAGCGTCATTGCCGGAGCCGGCAAGGATAGCGGCTTCTACAGGCCGGTATATATATCTACATATCTTTTAAATTATTCATTGAGCGGGCTGAATACGGTAAATATACACCTTACCAATGTAATGTTCCATATATTGGTAGCGCTGGCCGTATTTTGGCTTATTAATATACTTTTTGATGATAGGCCCTTATCTTTATTGACGAGTCTGCTCTTCTTGGTCCATCCGGTCCATACAGAGGTCGTCTCTTACATGTCGGGAAGAGTCGATTCGCTCATCACGCTCTTTATGCTCTGCGCCCTTATATTTTATATAAAGAGTCTCAGGCGGAAGAGCGTGGCATTCTACGCTGCCATGATCATCAGCTATTGCTTAGCTCTTATGACCAAGGAAAATGCGCTTATTTTTCCTTTTTTGGTAGTGCTCTATCACTACTCTTTTAAAAACAGAGACGGCAAGATGCGCAGGTACTCCTTTTTCCCGCTCATAGCCATCTCTTTGATCTACCTCTTATCGAGGCTGACATTCTTTAGATCGGCGCCGCTCGATATTCTACAGATATTAGGAGTGTTCGAGAGGTTGCCGGGGTTCTTCGTGGCCATAGCCAACTACCTAAGGATATTGATCCTGCCCATAGCCCTCCATATGGAATACGGGAACTCGGTATTCAGTTACGGCGACATAAAGGCCATAGCGGGCCTTCTCGCGTCGGCGTTTATTATAATGTACGCTTTTAAGAGAAGAGACAGGAATCCGCTCGTATTCTTCTCCGTCATGTGGTTCTTTATCCTTCTTTTACCCGTATCGAATCTCTACCCGATAGCCTTTTACATGGCTGAGCACTATCTATATCTTCCGTCTATAGGATTCTTCCTTATCCTTTCATATGGCTTGAGGACACTTTACCGAAGAAGAGAGTTTAAAGTCTATGCCGGGGCAGTAACAACGATCCTGGTCCTTTCCGGTTCTATCCTGACGATAAACCAGAATAATTACTGGAAGGAACCTATTACTTTTTATGAGAGGACATTGAGATACGCACCCGAAAGCGCGAGGGTATATAACAATCTTGCCAATTGCTACAGGGAGGCAGGCAGGATAGACAGGGCAGAGGTATATTATAAAAAGGCTATTCAAAGAGACGGGAATAACGCCGATGCGCATAGCAACATGGCGATCATATACAGGGATCTGGGCAGGATAGACGAATCGATCGCTCTATACAGAAAAGCGATAGAGCTTAATTCCGGCCACCCCCACGCCTACTCAAATCTCGGGATAGCCTATTATGTAAGCGGGGATATCGACGCGGCCATCGACTCGTACAAAAGAGCTTTAAAGATAAACCCCAACCGTTCCGACGTCTATTACAATCTCGGTATAGCGTATGCTTCTTCAGGCAAGAAGAAGGAAGCGATAGATGCTTATATAAAGAGCCTGGAGCTTTCACCGAATGACCCCGATGTCTATATCAACCTTGGTAACACTTATAAAAAGGATGACAAGGCCGATGCTGCGCTGGATTCTTATAAGCAAGCCATAAAGCTCGCTCCCGATATGGTCGCGCCGTACAATAATATAGGCCTTATATATTACGGCAAAAAAGAGTACACACTCGCGGCGCAGTATCTGGAAAAGGCGCGCCACCTTGGCCAAAATATAAATCCCGATATTCTATTATTCCTGGAGCCTTATAGGAAAGATTAGATGAACGACAAGAGATGGGTCCACCTCATTTGCGCCGCCGTTATCATGATATTGGTCGCGGTAAGCTACGCCAATACACTGGGAAATGGCTTTATCTGGGACGATGAATTTCTTATAAGGGACAACCAGTATATAAAAAGTTTTTCCCACATAAAGAGTATATTCACTTCATATCTCGCTTCATCAAGCGGCAACGTGAGCAATTTTTACAGGCCCCTGCAGGATCTCTCCTATATGATAGATTACTTTCTTTGGGGCTATGAGCCCTTTGGTTTCCATTTAACGAACCTTTTGCTTCACGCGGGGTGCGCCGTATTGGTCTATATCCTTCTATCCAGGATATTGGGCGATCGCAGACCGGCCTTCATTGGCGCCGCGCTCTTTGGTGTACATCCCATAAACACGGAGGCGGTAAGCTATGTCGCCGGCAGGGCCGATCCATTGTTTCTCTTATTCTTTCTCTTATCATTTTTATTATTCTTAAAAGCTGTAGACGGACTAAAGAGCGCCAAGAAAAAGGGAAACAACGTATTGCTGTTTTCCGTTCTTTCTTACGCGGCGGCTATTCTGTCAAAAGAGATAGCGGTGATCCTGCCACTCTTTCTATTTTTATATCAGAAGACGTTTGTGAAAGACTCCGACCTCCAGCCGAAACTGCGCAGGTTCTATATACCTTATATATGCGTATTTGCGGCGTATGCTTTTTTAAGAAAGACGATACTCGATTTCTCCGCGATAGCGCCGTCGAACATACTTGCGAGGTTTGATATATACCAGAGGCTCATTACTACATTCAAGGCTTTCGCTGTATATCTGCGCCTGCTTGTCTTACCTTCAGGGCTCCATATGGAGCGGACCGTAGAGGTGTCGCGATCTTTCATGGAGCCCGCGGCCTTTGGGGCCGTCATATTAATAGCTGCAATATTCTTCTATATATGGAAGTCTCACAGTCGTTCGAAGAAGATATTCTTCTTCTCTTTATGGTTCTTTCTGGGTCTTGTCCCTGTATCGAATATCGTTCCGATAAATAGCTTTATCGCCGAGCACTGGCTATACCTACCCGCGATAGGCGTATTTGCCGTAGCAGGTATCGGATTAAGCATGCTCACGGATATCAAGAGAGACGGACCTATGTTGAAGATAGTCTCGGTCTTGATCTCCGCGATCCTGATAGGGCCTTATTCCTATTTGACTATACAGAGAAACAAAGATTGGAAGGATGAAGCAACATTTTTTAAGAGCAAGCTAAAGTACCAGCCTGAGAATTCACGCCTCCACCTTAACTTCGGCAATACCTATTCTGAGATGGGTATGCACAGAGAGGCCATAAAGGAATATAAGAAAGCGATCGAGCTGCGCCCAAACTTCGCGATAGCATACGGGAACATAGGGAGTGTCTATATAGATCTGGGTAGGTATGATGCGGCCATAGAGTATATAGAGAAGGCGCTCGCGATCAAACCCAATTATCCCGACGCTCTGTATAACCTTGGAATTATTTATGAAGATAGGGATATGAATAGGACAGAAGGATACTTTAAAAGAGCGCTTGAGTTTAGGCCAGACTATTTAAAATGCCACACGGGACTGGGCTTGATCTATTTAAAACAGGGCCGGATAGAAGAGGCCAAGAGGCACTGGAAAGAGGCCCTGCGTATAAACCCGCGAGAGAAGAAGGCAGCGGAGCTTTTAAGGGCGTATTCTCGTTAGGAAAAAAGTTGATTATTTTACTTGACAAAGTATGTAAAATAGGGTATACTTCACCTACATGATAAACATAGTAAACATTATGAGGAATATATGAGGATATCGGCAAGATGTGACTATGCATGT
>JAZFTF010000110.1:0-5622 GCA_036446495.1 Candidatus Omnitrophota bacterium
GACTTTAAGGGCGCTATATTTGATCTGGATGGGGTAGTTGTCGATACTGTGCCTTTGCATTTCAAGGCGTGGAAGAAGATGTTCGGCGAGCAGGGCAAAGATTTTACCTTTGAAGATTACAAGGCAAAGGTGGACGGGATCCCCAGAGTTGATGGGGCCAGGGCGGTATTGACCGAACTTGATGAGAGCGGCTTGGAGAAGGCTGCGGCCAGGAAGCAGGAATATTTTCTTGAACTCCTGAAGACGGATGGGATCAAGGTCTATGACACTACGATCGACCTGATAAAGGAGCTCCGGTCTAGGGGGATAAAGATAGCTGTTATATCTTCGAGCAGAAGCTGTTCTTTTATACTTAAAGAGACGGGCTTGCTCCAGATCTTAGATGCTGTTATAAGTGGCGGTGATATTATCGAGGGCAAGGGCAAGCCGGATCCGTGGATATTCTTATCGGCCATGGCGCAGCTCGGACTAAAGCCTGAGGAGTGTGTCGTATTTGAAGACGCGGTTTTCGGTGTCGAAGCGGGCAAGAACGCCAAGATGAAGACTGTGGGTGTAGACCGCCACAAGGACCCTATAAGGCTTATGAAGGCCGACCTTGTAGTGACCGATCTCGATGAGCTTAGCTACAATAAACTGAAGTCTTTAATAGAAGGGAAGAAAGAGAAGAGATGAAAGAGTGCTTTAAAAAGATAATCTCAGAAGATGAATGGCTTATAGAAGAGAATGGTTTTAAGAGAAATCTCCAGGGGCATCGGGAGTCACTCTTTGCTCTAGGGAACGGATATGTGGGCAGTAGGGGCGTGCTCGAGGAGATACCTTACGATTCTTACGCGGGTACTTATATAGCAGGGGTCTTCGACGATACGGGAGCCATAGTCACGGAGCTTGTCAACGCGCCCAACCCCTTCTTCCTCAGGATAACATGCGGAGGCGAGAAGCTTGATCCTGTGGCCATGGATGTTATTGAACACCACCGCGCCCTGGATATGAGAAAAGGCGTCATATTTAGAAGGACTGTCTATTCCAACCATAAAAAAGAACGGTTTGCTTACCAGTCGATGCGATTCCTGAGCATGCATAATAAGCACCTGGGGGTCATACAGGCCCGCTTTACGTCTCTTGACGCGTCGACAGAGATCACCGTACATGCAGACATGGATTCCTCTGTGACGAACGCCGGCATGCTTACAGAAGGTAGAAAGCGCCATTTTCAGGCGGTCGAGCTATCGGGCGCCAAAAATATGCGGTATATGTGCTTCCAGACCTTTGAGAAGAATATATTACTAAGCTACGCGGGAAGAGGGTTCATCGAGAGAAGGGGCAAGAAGAAACCCGCCGGGTGGAACATAATGAAGTTCAAGGTGAAGAAGGGGGAGAGCATATGTTTTACGAAGTTCTTCACCATTTATACTTCATACGACGTAGATCCCAAGAAATTAAGATCCGTTACGATGAAAGATCTCAACAGATCCGCCAAGCTCGGCGTGGATAAGCTTATGGCGAAGCACGCGAAGGCCTGGCGCGAGAAATGGAGATTGGCCAATATATCCATACCCGAAGCGCCGGATATAGAGAAGGCTTTGCGCTTCAATATTTACCACATGCTTATTTGCGGTAATAGGGAAAAGGGAAGAGCTACCATAGGCGCGAGGACTTTAAGTGCCGAGGGGTACCGCGGCCACGTATTCTGGGATTTTGAGTTGTTCAACCTTCCGTTCTATATTTATACTGATCCTGAGACCGCGAAGCACATGCTGCTATACCGCTACAAAAGGTTGGATCAGGCGAGAGAGATCGCCCTCAAGAGAGGCTACAAAGGGGCTATGTTCCCCTGGGAATCGGCCGATACGGGAGAAGAGGCGACGCCTGCATGGAGTAAAGGGCTTGACGGTTCGGTGATAAAGATATACACAATGGAGATGGAGTATCATATTACGGCCGATATCGCGTATGGAGTCAACCACTATTATACGGCTACAGGCGATAAAGACTTCATGATAAGATACGGCCTGGAGATCATGCTTGAGACGGCGAGGTTCTGGGCAAGTATTGTCCGGTATAACCGCAAAAAGAGGCGCTACGAGATAAAGCGTGTTATAGGACCGGATGAGTTCCATGAGGAGACGAACAACAACGCCTACACGAATATATTGGCCAAATGGAACCTCTTAAGGGCGATAGAGCTCTACAGGCTATTTTGCAGGGAGAACCCAAAAGAGACAAAGCGCGTGGCGAAGAAGATAAATTTAAAGAACGGGGAGCTTAAAGATTGGAGAAACATAGCCGCGAGGCTCATAACGCATATATACAAAAAAAATAATATTATCGAAGCGTTCGACGGATATTTTGACCTGAAGGACATTTTGATAACGCAGCTCGATCCCAATCTTATGCCTATCTTTCCCAAAGGTGTTACAAGCAGGAACGTAGGAAAGACACAGCTTGTAAAGCAGGCGGATGTTGTGATGCTTTTGTATCTCTTCTCCGATATCTTTGGTGACACGATAAAGAAGAAGTCATATTTTTACTATGCCAAAAGGACGATGCACAAGTCGTCTTTAAGCCCTTCCGTCCACGCTATAGTGGGAAACGACGCAGGGGACCCTAAGGCGTACCACTATTTTCTCATTTCTCTTTACGCGGATCTTAAGAATATACACGGGAATAGTCCCGAGGGCATACACGCCGCTTCTCTCGGAGGGACATGGCAGGCGGCTGTAAACGGCTTCGGTGGCGTCAATATAAAACAGGGGATATTGTCTATCAACCCGAAACTGCCTATCGGCTGGGACAAGATGAGTTTTTCTTTGAAATGGAAAGGGTTTACGTTATCTATCTCTGTTTTCCAGGACAAGGTGGAGCTTTCTTTCGAGTCTAAGAAGAAGAAGGACAGCTTGAGGATCCGCGTATTCA
Source organism: Candidatus Omnitrophota bacterium (assembly GCA_036446495.1). Lineage (GTDB taxonomy): Bacteria > Omnitrophota > Gorgyraeia > JABMRJ01 > JABMRJ01 > JAZFTF01. The sequence continues at coordinate 2,914 of JAZFTF010000110.1, forward strand.
ATATATTAAGGGAGATTAACGCTAATAAGAGACTGACGTTTGAAAGAACCGGAAGACGCCCTTAGGGCGTAAAGGAGGTTTGGGATGGGCACCGTCAGAGATATAATGAAAAAAGAAGTTATAACCGTAAAAGAGAAAGACTCTCTCGAGGCCTTATGCAAACTTCTCGTCAGCAAAAAACTGAGCGGTGTTCCTGTAATTGGCGATAAGGAGAACCTGGTCGGGTTTATTTCAGAGCGGGATATTATAACAGCCGTAGGGAAGGGCAATTTTAAAAATAAAAAAGTATCCGATGTTATGACGCGTAAAGTCTTTTCTGTGGACCACGACAGGCCCATAGAGCAGGTCTCTCAGATATTTACCGATAAGCCCTTAAGGTATGTGCCTGTAACAAAAGGTGATAAGCTCGTGGGGATAGTCTCGCGAAAAGACGTCATTAATAAGCTTCTAGGTCAGTATTATTAATATAAAAAGGAGAATATATGGTAACAACTAAGAAGAAGAGGAACGGCAAATTGAATATAGTCCAACTCCATTGGGGATTTCCCCCCATCATAGGAGGCGTAGAGACCCATCTTTGTACCATGCTTCCTGAGATGGCCAGAAGAGGGCATACTGTAAGCCTGCTTACGGCTTCTGTCGAGGGTGGTAAGGCGAAAGAGGTATACAAGGGCGTGGATGTATATCGTACCCCTCTTATGGACTTGAACTGGTTGTTTAAAAGGGGCCTGCGCGGCCTGGACAGAGAGGTATTAAAGATATTTGGTGATTTCTTCAAGGCGGTAAGGCCGGACATAATACACTGCCACAACATGCATTACTTCAGCCCTGTACACACAAATACTATAGAGGATCTGGCAAAGAAGCTCGGTGTGCCGCTTATCCTTACAGCGCACAACGTCTGGGACGATATCCTCTTTCTGGACCTTACGCTAAGGATCAAATGGGACAAGATCATCGCGGTAAGCCATTTTATAAAAAGGGAGCTGATAGGCATAGGCTGCGACGATAGAAAGATAAACGTCATCCATCACGGGGTTGATTCCAGGATGTTCCACCCCAACATTAAGTCCCATGAGATATTGAAGAGACATCCCGAACTAAAAGGAAAGCGTGTTATATTCCATCCCGCCCGCATGGGGCTGGCAAAGGGCTGCGATGTGGGCTTAAAGGCCCTTAACATCATAAAGAAACAACACCCTGACGCCATGCTCGTCTTGGCCGGGACTAAGAATATAATAGATTGGGGAGATACGCAGCAGAAAGATATAGCTTATATGGTGGATCTCGTAAAGAGTTTCAAGCTCCAGAAGAACGTGGTCATAGACGCTTATACCTTAAAAGAGATCGCGCAGCTTTATGGTGTCGCTGAGGTTTGCATATACCCCTCTTCCGTAGGGGAGCCTTTTGGCCTTACGATGCTCGAAGCCCTATCTTCAGCCAAGCCCATGATCGTGACAGACGCCGGCGGAATGCCGGAGATCATACGCGACGGGATAAACGGCTATGTTATCCCGGTAAAAGACTTCGAGGCCCTCGCGTCCCGCATAATAAGATTATTCAGCGACGCGGACCTGCGCAGAAGGTTCGGATATACGGGCAGGCAGATGGTCGAAGCTTACTACACAAAAGAGATCGTTACAAAGAATACCATAGATGTCTATAAGAAAGAACTCAAACGCCGTAAGTAATTTCTTTTAAGGATCGGCATGGGCAGGGGCGTCATGTATTTACAGAATATATGAACCATAAGTTTCTTACCCGCAGCCTGATACTGATATTCATAGCGTTTCTTGTCACATTTTTGGGCAAGGCCATAGGTTTTAATACGAAACAATTCCTGGTGGCCGGCATATTCTCCATATCGATACTCGGGGCAGTGCTTTTCTGGGAATTTCGCCTGAGCTTCGCGTTCCTCGGCTCAAGCATAATGCTGCTTACCGGGCTCACCACGATGGAGCACTTCATACTTTCCAGTTCCTGGGATATTATATTCTTTCTTATCGGGATGATGATACTCGTAGCCGCGTTAAAGGAGCTCGGTGTCTTTACATGGCTCTTAAGCCGGGCCTTGTGCCTTAAGAACATGTCGGCGAAGAAATTCCTGGTGGCGCTCGTGTTCAGCTCGGCCATCCTGGCGTGCGTTATAGACGAGGTCTCGTCTATAATATTCATGATAATGATCATTCTGGAGATGTGTGACTATTTCGAGATAGAGCCCATACCCTTTATCATAGCCTCGGTCTTGGCGACGAACATAGGCTCGACAGGCACTGTTATCGGCAACCCCATAGGTATATTTATAGCCGCGAGGAGCGGCCTTACATTCGAGGACTTTCTGACGCACTCTTTCCCGCTGATGGTCGTCACTACGGTCATTCTTCTGTTTGTCCTTTTGATCACGCTAAGGAAGCCGTTGAAGGACCTGGATGAGAAGATAAAGATGTACGAATCCAATGAATTTCTTCTTCGGTTACTTGCCGTGCCACCTGAGACAAAGCTTAAGATAGGCTTCTTCATCTTGGGGGTCACGCTTTTAGCGATAAGCCTCCATCACCGCATAGAGGTCTTCTTAGACTTAAAGGTCAATACGGTCCTTTTGATAATACCACTCATATCATCGGCGTTCGTCATGATGTGGCGCAGGCACAGGGCGAGGGCCTATATATCAGAGGGTGTGGAATGGTGGAGCATACTCTTTTTTATATT
>JAZFTF010000111.1:0-8353 GCA_036446495.1 Candidatus Omnitrophota bacterium
ATTGCAGGTTCATGACGAACTTGTCTTCGAGATATACAAAGAAGAGCTTAAGAAGGTAAAAGAGATAGTGAGAGACAAGATGGAGAATATCGAGAAGATGCGGGTACCGATAAAGACGAATATCTCCATAGGAAAGAATTGGCTCGACCTTACAGAAATATGATGAAGAGGCCCTATACAATTGGTGTCACAGGGAGTTTCGGGACCGGAAAGTCGACGGTTGCGGCCATGTTCAAGAAGCTCGGCGCCTTGTTGATAGACGCCGATAAGATAGCGCATGATGTCACGCTACCCGGAAAAGCGATACACGGAAAGATAGTCTCGTTGTTCGGTACCGGGATACTTAAAAAGAACAGGTCCATAGACAGGAAAAGATTGGGAAAGATCATCTTCAATGACAAAAGCAAGCGCCGGTTGCTCAACAGCCTCATCCATCCCGAGGTACTAAAAGAGATGAAGATGCTGGTGAACAGACGCACCTTTGCCGGCAAGGTATTCGTAGTTGATGTGCCGCTCCTTATAGAATCAGGATTTGTCGGCATGGTCGATAAGCTCGTAGTGGTAGTTACGGCAAGAGATACCCAGGTAAAGATGTGCATGAAGAAATGGAACATTACCAAGGTTGATGTGGAGAAGAGGATAAGAAGCCAGATGCCTCTTTTAAAGAAGAAGCGGATGGCTGATTTTACTATAGATAATAACAAGTCGTTCTATACGACAAAAAAAGTAGTTCAGAGTATATGGAGGGAGATCCAAAATGACAGAAAAGCCTAAAGTGTCAAGTAATAACAATACAACCGCCGCGATCAGCAAGAAGAGCGACAAGCTCGATATCGTCAAGCTCAAAGAGATGAAGATAACTGAGCTTAGCAAGCTGGCCAAGATGTTCAAGGTGGAGGGCGTGGGCATCTTAAGAAAACAGGAGCTTATATTCAAGATCCTGCAGGCCCAGGCGCAGAGAGAGGGCCTGATCTTCGGAGAAGGGATCCTCGAGATACTGCAGGACGGATTCGGTTTTTTAAGGAGCACCGATTATAATTATCTGCCTTCGCCGGACGATATCTACATATCACCGTCCCAGATAAGAAAGTTTAGCTTAAAGACCGGCGATACGGTAAGCGGCCAGATAAGGCCCCCGAAAGAAGGCGAGAGGTACTTCGCTATGCTTAAAGTAGAGGGGGTCAATTTCGAAAATCCGGAGTCGGCCAAAGACAAGACACTCTTTGACAACCTGACCCCGCTTTATCCAAACGAGAGGTTTCTCTTAGAGACCACCCCTGATGAATTAACGACCAGGGTGATAGATATGCTGACGCCCATAGGAAAGGGTCAGAGGGCCATGATAGTCGCTCCGCCCTATAGCGGAAAGACCGTGATGCTTCAGAAGATAACGAACGCCATCACCACCAACTATCCGGATGTGGTACCCATAGTGCTGCTTATTGATGAGAGGCCGGAAGAGGTGACGGATATGAAGCGCTCCGTAAAAGGAGAGGTCATAAGCTCTACATTCGACGAGCCGGCAGAACGCCATACGCAGGTGGCTGAGATCGTGCTCGAGAAGGCGAAGAGGCTCGTGGAACACAAAAAAGACGTCGTGATACTCTTAGACAGTATCACAAGGCTCGCCCGCGCCTACAACTCGGTAATGCCGCATTCAGGAAAGATCCTCTCAGGTGGCGTCGATTCAAACGCCTTACAAAAGCCCAAGAGGTTTTTGGGTGCCGCCAGAAACATCGAAGAGGGTGGAAGCCTCACCATAATAGCGACCGCGCTTGTTGATACCGGAAGCAGGATGGATGAGGTTATATTCGAGGAGTTCAAAGGTACGGGCAACATGGAGCTCCAGCTAGATAGAACGCTATTCCAAAAGAGGGTCTACCCAGCCATTGATATCAAGCGCTCCAACACGAGAAAAGAGGAGCTCTTGGTGCACGATGACGAGCTCAAGCGTATATGGCTCATGAGAAAGGTATTGAGCGACCTCAATACCATAGACGCCATGGAGCTCTTGCTTGAGAAGATGAAGAAGACAAAGACGAACGCCGAATTCTTGATGATGCTAAACCACATGAAATGAAAAAAGGAGCGAAGAGATGAAAGACAAGATCCATCCAGAGTACAAAGAGACCACGATCACTTGCGCCTGCGGCGAGGTGATACATACAAGATCGACCAAGCTGAATATAAAGGTAGAGATTTGCTCGAAGTGCCACCCATACTTTACCGGCAAGCAGAAGCTGATCGATTCCGCCGGCAGGGTAGAGAAGTACCATAAGCGTTTTTCAAAGAAGGCAGCCCCCAAGACGAAAAAGAAGGACAAGGCTGCAAAGCCTGAGCCTGAAGCAGCGCAGGAACCGAAGAAAGAAGAACAGCAGTAATATGTTCGAGAATCTGAAAGAGAAGAAGGAGCGCCACAAAGAGCTCCAGGGCCTTGTGTCAGACCCAAAGGTTATACAAAACAATCTCGTATACCAGAAGTACGCCAAGGAACTGGCGAGGCTCACAGGCATAGTCGATAAGTACGATGAGTACCTTAAAGTCTCAGGCGAACTGGAAGCGATAAAAAAAGACCTCGATGAGCCGGGACACGATAAGGATTATATCGAACTCGCTAAGCAAGAGAAACTCGAACTCCAGGCGCGCCTCGATGAGCTAACGGTGACGCTCGAGGATCTGCTTCTCGAAGGTGATGAAGAGGCCGATCGCGATGTTATCATGGAGATAAGGGCCGGGACAGGAGGCGTGGAAGCGGGCCTCTTTGCCCAAGACCTCTTTAGGATGTACTCTAGGTACGCTGTCAGGAAGGGCTGGAAGATAGAGACAATATCTGTAAGCCACTCGGAAAAAGGCGGGTACAAAGAGGTTATATTTTCTGTCTCAGGCAGCAAGGTCTCAGGCAGGATACTGCTCGAAAGCGGCACGCACAGGGTCCAGCGGGTCCCTGAGACCGAAGCCTCGGGAAGGATACACACATCCGCGGCCACGGTAGCCGTGCTCCCTGAGGCCGAAGAGGTAGAGATAGATATAAAGACCGAAGATCTAAGGATAGACGTCTTCAGGGCAGGCGGCAGGGGAGGACAGCACGTAAACGTTACCGATTCAGCTGTTAGGATCACGCATATGCCATCCGGGCTCGTTGTAAGCTGCCAGGATGAACGCTCTCAGCATAAGAACAAGGCCAAGGCTATGAAGGTCCTGCGCGCAAGGCTCTACGACAAGATGAAGCAGGAATATCAGGCCAAGATATCGCGGGACCGCAAGAAACAGGTGGGGACAGGTGACAGGAGCGAGAAAATAAGGACGTATAACTATCCGGACAACCGCGTTACAGACCACAGGATAGGGCTTACGCTCCACAAGCTTGATCTGATAATGGAAGGCGACCTTGACGAGCTCATAGGCGCGCTTAAAGCGGAAGAGAAGAAGATAAAACTGGGCAAAAAATAAATAGAGCCTTCAGTAATCAGCCTTCAGCCACCAGCGCTGAAAGCTGAAAGCTGAAAGCTGAAAGCTGATAATGACAACACCATTTTGCGGTTTAACTTTCGAGACAAATGAAAACGTGCTTATACCGCGTCCGGAGACCGAGATCCTTGTAAATAGATGCCTGGAGCTTATGCGCGGGGTAAAGAACCCCAAGATCCTCGATATAGGCACCGGCAGCGGCAATATAGCGGTATCATTGACAAATAGCGACGAAACTTGTAAAATAGTTGCTCTTGATATGTCGGAAGAGGCATTGGTGATAGCCTGCGAGAACGCAAGACAATTAGGCGTCTCTGACAGGATCAGTTTCATAGAGAGTGACCTCTTCACGAATATATTTAAAGAGGACGGTTTCGATATCATAGTATCGAACCCTCCGTATATCCCTACATGGGAGATCGCGACTTTGGCCGGGCATGTAAAGGCAGAGCCGAGACTGGCCCTGGACGGGGGAGACGACGGGCTCGCGTTTTATAGAAGGATATTAGAAGGCGTTCCGGGATTCTTAAAAGTTGGCGGCTATCTTATAATGGAGATGGGGTATGACCAGTCCCAAAGAATAGAGAAGCTGCTTAAAGCGTCGGGAGGCTTTGTAGATATAGGGACCATTAAAGACTCTTCAAACATCGAGAGGGTTATAGAGGCAAGATGGATAAACTCATAATAGAAGGCGCAAGACCGTTAAAAGGCGAGGTCAAGGTGAGCGGCGCGAAGAACGCCTGCCTGCCGATACTGGCCGCGACACTTTTGACCGATGATAAGTGCGTTATAAAGAATGTCCCTGACTTAGGCGATGTAGCGACTATGATAAAGATACTCCACTCGCTCGGCATGAACGCCGTGGCGAAAGGCGATACCATCACGGTATCCCCGACCGCTAAGAGAGGGTATATCACGCCATATGAGCTCGTGAGCACCATGCGCGCTTCGGTCTGCGTATTAGGGCCGCTTCTGGCGAAGATGAAGAAGGCCGAGGTATCATTTCCGGGTGGATGCGTCATAGGCCCAAGGCCGATAGACCTCCATTTAAAGGGACTGGACAAGCTCGGCGCGCATATAGAGGTAAGAGAGGGATACATAAAGGCCAAAAGCACAAACCTCAAAGGCGCCCACATATATTTAGGCGGCCACTTCGGATCGAGCGTCCTGGCCACGACGAATGTCATGATGGCGGCAGTTCTCGCCAAGGGCAAGACTACCATAGATAACGCCGCTTGTGAACCTGAGGTAGTCGACCTGGCCCATTTTCTCTGCAAGATGGGGGCCAAGATCTCGGGTATCGGTTCGCATAAGCTAAAGATCGTGGGCGTAAAGAAGCTCCATGGAGCTACGCATAAGGTAATATCCGACAGGATAGAGGCCGGAACATTTATGATAGCCGCGGCGATAACAAAGGGCGACATACTGATAAAGGGCATAGAACCCGGCCACCTAAACTGCGTAATAGACGTATTAAGAGAGACCGGGGTGGACCTAAAGGTAAGGAAAGATTCTATACATGTAAGGTATAAAAAGAGGTTAAAGCCCATAGACCTTACAACGCTTCCTTATCCCGGTTTCCCCACGGATCTACAGGCCCAGATGACGAGCCTTATGGCGGTGACCGATGGCATAAGCCTTGTGACAGAAAAGATATACCCCGACAGGTTTATACATATAAGCGAACTGGCGAGGATGGGTGCCGAAATAAAACTCGAAGGCCCTACAGCGATTGTAAAGGGAGTCCAGGGCCTAAGCGGTGCGCCGGTGATGGCGTCGGACCTCAGGGCGAGCGCGGCATTGATACTAGCCGGGCTTGTTGCGAAAGGCCGCACGCAGATATCGCGTATCTACCATCTGGACAGAGGTTATGAAAGAATAGAGAGAAAGATGAGCGCACTAGGCGCCAGGATCTGGAGAGAAAAAGAATAAGAATATTTACACGAACAGACACAGGGTGATGTCCAGCTACCACATGTCATTCCGGTTTTTGCGAAGCAAAATACCGGAATCTAAGCTGAGCAAAAGAGTAAGAGAGGAAGGAGAAATCAATGGCAGTAGTAATAAGACTAAAGCGTGTCGGAACTACGAAGAAGCCTGTCCACAGAGTAGTTGTGGCGGATTCAAGGTGCCCCAGAGACGGCCGCTTCATAGAGTTGCTAGGCCACTACGACCCCAGGAGGGACCCCGCGGTGATAGAGATAAAGAAGGACCGCGCGGAGTATTGGCTGAGCGTCGGAGCGAAACCGTCCGTAGCGGTAAAAGCGCTCTTTAAGAAAAAAGACATAAGATAGCTTTCAGCTCTCAGCTTTCAGCTAACAGCTCAAAATGAAAGAGCAAAGATTCAGAAAGTTAGAGGTCTGGAATAAAGCCATGACTTTTGTGGAGGAAATATATAGAATAACTTCTAAATTTCCCGCAAAAGAAATGTATGGTCTAACCAGCCAATTGAGAAGATCAGCTGTATCGATAGCATTAAACATAGCTGAAGGAAGCGGTACTGATTCAGACAGGGAATTCAAAAGGTTTTTAATCATTTCTTTAAGGTCGTCCTATGAGACTATGTGCGGAATAGAGATTGCGAACAGACTCAGATATTGCAGCGATAAGGAAAACGTTAAATTAGTTAACAAGTGCGATGAGCTTTCAGCCATGCTTTCTGGTTTTATCAAAAAGCTGAAGGCTGATAGCTGAAGGCTGATTGCTGATGAAGATAGATATCTTGACCCTGTTCCCGAAGATGTTTGGCTACGTCTTGAGCGAGTCTATCATAAAGAGGGCCAGAGAGTCCGGCCATGTAAAGATAGACGTCCACAACCTGAGGGACTGGACCCACGATAGGCATAGGACCGTTGACGACAAGCCTTTCGGCGGAGGCGCGGGCATGGTCATGAAGCCCGGCCCTCTCTTTGAGGCGGTAGGGGATCTCAAGAAGCGTGGGACCAGGGTAGTATTACTTACGCCGCAAGGAAAGAAACTGGACCAGCGGAGGGCAAAGAGGCTCTCAAAGTACAAACACCTTATATTGATCTGCGGCCACTACGAAGGTGTCGACGAGAGAGTAAGGAAGCACTTAGCGACCGATGAAGTATCTATCGGTGATTATATACTGACGTGCGGCGAGCTTCCGGCCATGGTGCTGATAGATGCCGTAGTCAGATTGAGGCCAAATGTCCTGGGGCATAAAGATTCAATCAAGTTCGAGTCTTTCGAGAACGGCCTTCTCGAGTACCCGCAGTACACAAGGCCGGCTGAGTACAAAGACTATAAAGTACCAAAAGTTCTTTTAAGCGGAAACCATAAAAAAATAGAAGAGTGGCGCAAGGACGAGGCCGAGAAGCGTACCAAGAAGCGACGCCCCGACCTCTTGCGTTAAGAAAAGAAAGGAAGAGCGATGAAAAAAATTAACAAACAGAAGATAATCGCGGATTACGAAAGCCAGTATATGAAGAAGGACGTGCCTCACTTCGGGGTGGGAGATACCGTAGATGTTCACGTAAAGATCGTAGAAGAAGGCAAAAAGAGGATACAGATCTACACAGGCATCGTTATCAAGAAGCAGGGCTCAGGGGGCCGAAAGACATTCACCGTAAGAAAGATATCCTTCGCTGAAGGCGTAGAGAGAAGTTTTCCCGTCCACTCACCTAATGTCGAGAAGGTCGTTGTAGTGAAGAAGGGTAGCGCGAAGAGGGCAAAGCTCTATTATCTGCGCGAAAAGATCGGCAAGAAGGCCAAGATCGAAGGGGAAGATATATATGTTAAAAAGACATCTTCTGTGGACGCCAAACCCCAGCAGTGATATCACGGATAGTCCTTCGAAGCCCAAAACATCTACGAGACTCTTTTATGGGCGAAGTAGGATGCTGCGCCACGAAAAGAAGGCGCAAAAGAAGGGGCATAGCCTAGTAGCCGGCGTGGATGAAGCGGGCAGGGGCCCATTAGCGGGCCCTGTAGTAGCCGCGGCAGTCGTGATCCACGATCACGCCTTCATAAACGAGATAAACGACTCAAAACTTCTCTCTCCCAAAAAGCGCCTATTTGCCTACAATGAGATCATAAGGCGCTCTACAGTAGGTATAAGTCTCGTAGACGAAGAGATTATAGATAGGATCAATATAAGGCGCGCTACTATATTGGCCATGGAAGAGGCCGTGATAAATCTAAACCTAGAGCCGGATATGCTCCTGATAGATGGTAGATTAAAGCTCGACCTGCCCTACAACCAGCAGCACATCATAAGAGGGGATTCACAATCACTTTCCATAGCCGCAGCATCAATAATAGCCAAGGTAACGCGAGATACACTTATGGTAACTTACCATAGCCTCTACCCCGACTACAGGTTCGACCTACACAAAGGATACGGCACAAAGACCCACATAGGCGCCATAAAGAAGCACGGACTCTCTCCAATCCACCGCAGAACATTCAAACTACACTCCGAACTATAATTCTGTTAAACCATCTGAAACCCAGCTATTTATTTACGATTATGAAAAAAACGGCCACTTTTCTTGACAAGAGACATGAAATTAGGTATACTCTATAACACCTGATAGTAACATATATAAAATATAACAATAGACATTAATCAGAGTAAGATCTTTCACAAGTAATAGCTCCTTATGATAGGGGACACGTTATGAAGGAGAATGTCATGACGGTCCGTGAGCTGGCAGTATATCTAAAGATGAAGCCAGTTACTATCTATAAGCATGCGCAGGGTGGCAAGCTGCCGGCGTTTAAGGTAGGAACCACCTGGAGGTTCAAGCGCAAGACTATAGACAAGTGGATCACGGATCAAGAGAATGGCGAGGCAAAAAACTCGCAAAGAGAATAACTGGCTGGATATAATTATATCCAGCCAGTTATTCTCTTTGCGAGT
>JAZFTF010000112.1:0-6700 GCA_036446495.1 Candidatus Omnitrophota bacterium
GCCCATATGGCCTTCTCCTGCAAGTCCTTGCCTATTGCCGGGCCGACCTTCTCCACGCGTAGGATCTCGAATGGGTTGTCCTTAAAGACCTCTCTGAATTTAGTAATGACCGAATCGGACGTATCCTCGAAGGTCCTTATAATGACCTCTCTATCCTGGCCAAACTGTTGTATGGGAGAGGATCCGAGCCCTATCTCTTTTAAAGACTCTCTAGCGATATCGAGCGATAGGGGCTTTTCAAACCTAAACTGCTGTATGGTCCCTCCCGTAAAATCTATGCCAAAATTTTTATCACCCGCGCTCGCGAAAGCAACTATGCCGACCCCTATAACAACGGCTGATATGACATAAGCGATCTTTCTCTTGTTTATAAAGTCTATATTCGGCTTTCTCATCAGCCTCAACATCGGTAATTTACTGACCCCTCCGATCTTTGTGAGCATATCCAGGATAAGCCGTGTCACCACGAGCGCCGTGAACATGCTAGAGAGTATGCCAACGCTTAGAGTAGTAGCAAATCCCCTTATCGGACCTGTGCCAAACTGGAAGAGTATGAGCGCTGTAATAAGCGTGGTCACATTAGAATCAAGTATCGTCCAGAAAGCTTTCTGGTATCCGCTCGATATGGCCGATTGTAGATGCTTGCCCAGATCAGTCTCTTCTCGTATCCTCTCAAATATAAGAACATTCGCGTCTACGGCTATACCTATGGTCAAGAGAAGGCCCGCTATTCCGGGCAGCGTGAGTGTCGCGTCGAAATACGAGAGGACGGCGCCAATGAATAGGACGTTAAGGCATAGCGCGAAATCGGCTATCAAACCTGTAAAGAGGTAGAATATGGCCATGAATACGATAACCAGTATACCGCCGATCATGATCGCTTTTAGGCCGCTTCGTATAGAGTCTCTTCCCAGTGTCGGCCCAACGGTCCTCTCTTCAATGATCTCCGTAGGAGCCGGTAGCGCGCCGGCCCTAAGAACTATGGCAAGATCGTTCGCCTCGTCCATAGAGAAGCTTCCTGATATCTGCGCCCTTCCTGAGGGTATCCTCTCTCTTATAACAGGAGCCGACTGGACGACACCATCGAGTACTATGGCCAAGCGCCTATCGATACTTGCCGCTGTAACGTCAGAGAATATCTTCCCGCCTTCCGCGTTTAAGCTGATCGATACGTAAGGCTGGCCAAACTGCTGCTGGCTAAACTCTACGGTGGCATCGACTAACTTGTCTCCAGACAACGAGGGCTTATCCTCGATAAGCAGACTCTCTTTTCCCAGTGTCTTCAATACATAACCCGGGGTCTCTTCGCCGTCAAGGGCCTTCTTGAGTAGTCCCGGGTCATCTGATACCAGGATAAACTCCAGGTGGGCAGTCTTGCCTATTATGCTTATAGCCCTCTCCCTGTCCGTTACCCCGGGAAGCTGTATGATGATCCTATTTGTCCCTTCTTTCTGTATATACGGCTCCAGCACTCCGAACTGGTCTATCCTGTTCCTTATGATCTCGAGCGCCCTGTCCGTGGCATCTTTTCTCTCTTCGGGTGGGAGTTTATCCAGCTTTACTTCCAGGACAAGGTGCATTCCTCCTTGAAGGTCCAGCCCCAGATTTATCTTACCTTCCCGCTCTATCCCCCCAGTTTCATTATATATATCGAACGGCGGGTAGACCTTCCATAGGGCCAAACCTATAGCCGCTACCACCAATATAAGCTTCCATCTCATCTTCTTGGTCATCTATCACCTCAACAAATGTTTTGGTTCGCGGTGTACGGTTAGCGGTTGTCGGCGCTAACCGCTAACCACAAACCGCAAACCGTGACTATTCACCTGTTTTTTTAAGTATAGCTACTGAACTCCTCTGTATTTCGATCTTGCAGTTGTCGTCCACCCTCACCACCAGGGTGCTGTCCTTGACGTGGACAATGGTCGCGTGTATACCGCCGTTTGTCACGATCTCGTCGTTCTTCTTGACTTTTTTTACCATCTCCGCGTGTTCTTTCTGTTTCTTCTGTTGTGGCCGGATCAAGAGAAAATAAAATACTACAAATATAAGTAATATTGGCATCATTGATACTATAGGGCTGGGCTGCCCTGCTGCCTGCCCCTGTGGCATCTGACTCATCGCGTACGCGTAACTCATGGAAACCTCCTGTTTCGGTTTACGGTTTGCGGTTTTCGGTTTGCGTTAACCGCTAACCGAAAACCAAAACACCTGTTATTTCCCGTTATATCTTCCCAAAAACTCTTCTTTGAACTCTGCAAATCGTCCTTCTATTATGGCCTCCCTGATATTAATCATCAGTTTAGCATAAAAATGTATGTTATGCAAGGATACGAGCCTTAGGCCCAATATCTCGTCAGTATTGTAAAGGTGTCTTATGTAAGCACGGGTGTGGTTCCTGCAGGTGTAGCAAGTACACTCTTTATCTATCGGCTCAAATTGTGAAGAAAAACCCGTGTTCCTCAATGGAAGCTTACCGCTTTTAGTAAAGGCCGTGCCGCTACGGCCGTTCCTCGTGGGCACAACACAGTCAAACATATCTATGCCCATAGAGACCGCGTGAAAGATATCCTGCGGCATCCCTACCCCCATAAGATATCTCGGCTTATCTTCCGGCATATACCGGATCGTATGCTCGGTGATCTCGTATATCAGCTCCGCCTGCTCCCCTACGCTCACTCCCCCTATAGCGTACCCGTCAAAATCTAAACCTGTTAGGTGTTGCGCCGCCTCTTTGCGAAGATCGAGATACGTCGATCCTTGTATGATGCCAAATAGCAACTGGCCTGGCTTGGCGCATTCTCCCTTTTTTTGTATAGACCTCTCTGCCCACCTCTGGGTAATCCTGAGTGAATCGGCTGCTCTATCCTTTGCGCAGGGATAGTGGACGCACTCATCCAGAGGCATCATGATATCGCTGCCAAAAGAGACCTGCAGTCTTATCACATCTTCCGGAGAGAGAAAGTGCTTCGACCCATCTATATGCGAAGAAAATCCTGCGCCTTTCTCCGAGATCTTCATCAGTGTCGCGAGGCTGAATACTTGGAACCCACCGCTATCTGTCAGGATAGGCCCCTTCCAGCCGCAAAAATCGTGGAGCCCCCCAGCCTTTCTCAATATCTCTTCGCCCGGCCTTAAATATAGGTGGTAAGTGTTGGAAAGGATCACATTTATCCCGGAATCCAAGAGATCCGCGTTGGATAGGGTCTTGACCGTAGCCTGGGTCCCTACAGGCATAAATACAGGGGTCTCTACGTCGCCGTGAAGTGTCGCAAGGACCCCGCAGCGCGCATCTGTTTTTCTGTCTTTTTTTATAAGTTTGTAGCTCATATATGCGGTCTGCGGTCTGCGGTGTGCGGTTTGCGCCAAAAACGCTAACCGCTACCCGAAAACCGCTAACCGAACCTCCTGTTTTTCAAATGATAAGCATGCAATCGCCGTAGGAATAGAAACGGTAATTTTCTTTAACAGCTTCTTTATAGGCCTTGAGCGTGAATTCCCTTCCCGCAAAAGCGCTTACGAGCATAAGGAGCGTGGATCCAGGAAGATGAAAGTTCGTAAGCAGCGCGTCTACCATCTTGAACTTATAAGGCGGATATATAAAGAGGTCCGTAGCGGACATGATCTCTTTACCGATCTTATTTCCGCTCATGATACGCTCCGAGTTAGCTTCTAAGACCCTGGCTGTCGTGGTCCCGACAGCTATGACCCTGCCCATCTTTCTTTTTGTCTTTTCTATCAGATCCCGAGCCTTCTCGGGAAGTAGATAATCCTCTTTGTGCATCTTGTGCTTGGTTATATCCTCAACCTTAACAGGGGTAAAAGTGCTGTAACCTACATGCAAGGTCACGTAAACAAAGTTCACCCCCTTCTTTTTCAGCTTCTTAAACGTCTCCTTTGTAAAATGGAGTCCCGCTGTAGGGGACGCCACTGAGCCGTCATTCTTGGCGTATATCGTCTGGTACCTCTCCTTATCATCCTCCTCGGGTTCTCTTTTTATATAAGGAGGAAGAGGTATCTGCCCCGCGCTCTTCAGATATTTTTCTATGTTCACTACATCAGCAAACCGTATAAGCTTGCCTACCTCTCTATTCTCGAGGACTTCAGCCAGCAGATCTCCTTCCTTCGAGAAGAGCCTCTTTCCCGGCATAAGCCTCGCCGCAGGTTTTGTCAAGGCTTCGTAGATGTTCTTCTTCACCCTTTTCAGGAGAAAGATCTCCGCTTTACCCCCGGTCTCTTTTTTGCAAATTATCCTGGCTGGTATCACCCTGCTGTCGTTCAACACTACCGTGTCGCCTTTTTTAAAATAGGCTACGACGTCCCTAAAATGTTTGTGAGAGATCCCTCTCTTATTTCTTTCCAGTAACATCATCCTGGAGAGATCTCTCTCTTTGAGCGGATATTGAGCGATAAGGTCCTTTGGGAGATAGTAATCAAAATCGGAAAGCTTCACCCCGCCATTCCTTTCTTGCTCATGCTATCATTTGTCAGAAGGGCTGGGCCCATATCTTCCTTATCTCTGAGCCCGGATAGTAGAACCTTAATATATCTTCGGCCCGATATCTCTTCTTCGATAAAAAATAGGCGCCCCACTGACACATCCCGACACCGTGCCCCCACCCCTTGCCTCGGAATTGGAGATAGTTGCCCTTATCTATAATATCAAAGTTGGTGCTTTTAATAAGGTTGGGGCCAAGCGTTAGACGAAAATCACCCGCGGGGATCTCTATCTCTTCATCTCCTACAAGCTTGATGGATCTTAAACGTCCTGAGGCATTCCTACCCTGCATGATCATGTATTTAAGATTCTTTATCTTGTACCTTCCTCGGTTTAACGCTCTTTCTATTTCAGAAACGGTGATATCGCAAGTCCACTTATAATGAGGAGAGACTTTACAAAAATTCGACCTATGGCCTTTCATCGGAGGCAGATCGACATTCCAGAGAAAAGCAGCGTCCTCTGTATGGCCGCCGCATGTAGCGTGGTAATACGCGGGTAAGATCTTTCCGTTATATGTAAGGACCTGTCCACGCGTATGCCGGATGGCCTTGCTCGTCCTCCACCTCTCGGACATCCTGCCGCCATATACTTGGGAATATATATCACTGGTAACATCATAATCTCTGCCCCCACGTATAGACTTCTGATATAGCGCGTATGTGCGCGCCGCGATAGCCTGCGCCTTCAATGCCTCAGAGGGCCACCATTCAGAGACTTCATTGCGCATGACACCCTTTAGGTAGTCGCCCAGGGCTATATGATTGATCGCCAATAATCGACCGCTCGCATCCTTTATAATATCAACTTCACCCCTGAACGGACGCTTATCTATGTATATGGCCCCGCTTCTTGCCGGGACTATCTTTACGCCGCGCAGGCCAAATTCTTGGCCGCCTATGCTCAACCCTCCGGCCACGGGAATGACCTCGGTGTTCTTAAGGTTCTTGCCTTCCTTTGCAGCAACATCTTTATCGAGCCTATATAATTCGTATCGGCCCTTTACCCTAAGGAGAAGTTTCTCAGCGTCTTTTATAACGCATACGCGCAATATCTCACTATCTGCCGTTGCAGGACCCGGCAATATTGGCCGAGATCACTTCACCGCCCGGTATCTGCACGATGCGCAGCGTGCACCTCAGGCCCGGCCGCGCAGTCGGTGGCCGCAGCCAGTTTCGCGTCACCTGTGCCTGGATGGCAATGGCATAGCGCTGTCCCAGGGTTGCCAGCTGGCCGGCTCTGAATTCAGTCTGTTCCCGATCCAGTTGTTGCTGCAATGAGGCTTGTGCTTGTGCCTGCCGTTTGGCCTCGGCATCGGCCTCGCGCCGGTTCTGCAGTTGCTGGAGTCGCTGCTCCTCGATCTTACGTTGCCGTTCGGCTTCAACGCGTCGTTGGCGGATGCGCTCCAGTTCATCCTCCTGCCGCTTGATCCTTTCCTGCCGGTCCCGCGCCTGTTGCTGCCGCATTTGCTGCAGTCTCAGGTCTTCCTGGCGCTTCTGCGCAGCCAACGCTTGCTGTCTCCGTTGCTCCGCCTCTTCGGCTTCCAGCCGTTCTCGCTCACGGCGTGCGTCCAGCTCTTTCTGGCGGCGTTCCTGCTCCGCCCGGCGCTGTACAGCAAGCTCTGCTTCCCGCTGCGCCTCCCTGATCGCGGCCATATCAACAATTACCGCCTCAATGGTCAGGCCTTCCAGGCTGGGCGGCTTAAACGGCTGCCAGTCCGAAGTGCCCAACACAATCAGCGCTGCTGCCAGCAGATGTACCCCGATCGCCAGCGCAAAGGCCCTGCTGGCGTCCCAGGCTCGCGACAATCGGGAAGCATACACGAAACGTTCAGCCGTCCGTTGTGACGTCCAGCGGGTCACTCATCAGGCCGATCTTTTGTACCCCCGCGCGTTGCAACAACACCATGGCGTTGTAGACCTCGCCATAATTCACTGCCCGGTCACCGCCGATCAGGACCTGGATATCCGGATTGCGCCGCACAATGGCGGACACGGTGGCGACCAGGGTTTGAGCATCGATCAAGCCGCTGCTGGTGCCATCCAGGTCACCTCCTGCATTCAGGTAGAGGTCGCCGTTTTTGAGTACGGTAATCACCAGCGGTTCCTCATTTTGCCGGCTTTCCAGGGGTTCTGAATTCGCCTCAGGCAGTTCCACTTCCACGCCCAGGTTGAGCAGTGGTGCGGTGATCATGAAAATCAC
>JAZFTF010000113.1:0-5196 GCA_036446495.1 Candidatus Omnitrophota bacterium
GGGATGTATATAAGATCGCCCCATCAGAAAAGTGTCCCCTTATACCTTTGGGCCTGGATCTTGAGCCTTTCCTGAATAAAGATCAGCGCACGCTCGAGCTTATGGACTCGCAAGGCTTTATGAAGGTCGGTATAGTGGGAAGGCTCGTAGATGTAAAGAACCATAAGATGTTCTTGGATGTGTTAAAAGGTATAAAGGATAGAGAGCCTGATCTAAACGTGAAATTTTTAATAGTAGGGGGAGGCGACTTGAAGAAGGGCCTGGAGTCGTACGCTCGCGAGTTGGGCGTGGAGGACTCGGTCCTATTTAAAGGATTTCTTTCGGAACTGGTGGGGGACCGCAGGGAGCTTGTTTCTATATATAATGACCTGGACGTAGTCGCTTTAACATCGCTTAACGAAGGGACACCGATATCGCTTATAGAGGCGATGGCTTCAGGAAAGGCCGTGGTATCAACGGATGTCGGAGGGGTAAGGGACGTAGTCGTCCAAGGCCAGACCGGCCTATTAAGCCCGAGTAATGATGTCGATAGTTTCTCGGCAAACCTCCTCACACTTTTAAGGGACAGAGATAAACGAGTCGATATGGGCGCAAAGGGCAGGTCTTTCGTCAAGGAGAGATTCTCAAAAGAGAGATTGTTTAAAGACATAGAGGCCCTGTACAAGGAGCTGTATGATAAGTATCATGAGTAGCAAGGACTTCTTCTATTCGTCGCTCGATATAGTCGCGGCGTTCTTTATCTCTGTGACCATAGCGTATCTATTGACACCGACTATCCGGGTATTCGCCAAGAGGATAGGTATGGTAGCTAAGGTCTCGGACGATACTATGCATCGTCACTCTACTCCGCTTTTAGGAGGGATGGCCGTCTTCGTGGCGTTCTTCCTGGCGGTGATATTCACATGCGGAGTTAACAGAGATATTACGAGTATCCTTATCGGGGCGACGATACTCCTCATTATAGGCGTATTCGATGACAAATACGGCATGATGCCGAAGATAAAGCTCTTCGGTCAAATAGTGGCCGCTCTTACAGTCGTCAAGATGGGTGTTAAAGTAGAACTTATAGAGAATTACTATCTCGCCTCGGTCTTTAGCTGTATATGGATAATTGGTATTACGAACGCGATAAATTTAGTAGACGGCCTCGATGGCCTGTCAGCGGGGATAACCGCGATCTGCGCATTCTTCTTCGGGCTCTTGTCCTGGGAGAGGGGTGACTTCGCGGTGGCGGCGCTCTCTTTTGCTTTATGTGGTTCTTCCTTGGGATTTTTGCGTTATAACTTTCCCAGGGCCTATATATTTATGGGAGACGCGGGGACCCTCTTTGCCGGGTTCTTATTGGCTACTATAGCGATATTGGGCAGCTGGTCGTCCCCGACACAGATTACCTCGATGGCGATACCTGTCTTTATACTGGGGTATCCTATATTTGATACGGTTCTTGTAATAGCCTCGAGGTTAAAAGAAGGGCAGTCTATATTCCAGGGCGGCCATGACCACCCGCACCATCGTTTTGTGCAGATGGGGTTCAAGAAGAAGCACGCGGTTCTTATGATATTTTTTATAACATTCGGTCTGGGATTCTCAGGTTATATGCTCTCAAAGATAAATAGCCCGGTAACAGCCCTCTGGCTCATGTCGATCGTATTGTTTTCGATGTCGTTGCTCGCTTTCAGGCTGTTTTTGATAGACCCTTACGCTAAGAAGAGATCTAAGGGAAGAAGATGAAGAGAAGGATAGAAGGATTTAGAAGGTTTTTGGCAAAGCTGACCGAGTTGGCCCTATATGTGATGGTTTTTGCCTTGCCTCTCTCTAAGACCGCTATCGAGATATGCGCCATAGTCGCCATGATCTCATGGGCCTTAAGAAAACTGCTTATGGGCAGAGAAGGTATAAGGCTTGAGCATAGCGGCCTTAACCGCCCCATGCTGATCTTTTATGCGATCTGTTTTCTATCTATATTCTCATCGACCGATCCATTGGAAAGCTTTAGCTCGTTCCTTACCAAACTTACAGAGTATGTGCTGCTCTATTTTATAGTGATAGAGACCATAAAGGATAAAAAGATGGTGCGCAATATCGCCATCGCGGCCGCGTTATCGATCGCTATAGGGTGTCTCGACGGCGTATACCAGAAGTTTACGGGAATGGACCTTATAAGGGGGTATCCTCTCCATAGCCTCGAGCGGATAACAGGACCTTTTAAGTTTCCGAACGGCTTCAGCGGGTGGCTCATTGTTATGATATTTCCTATCACGAGCCTCTTTTTATTCTCAAAAGAGAATAAGACCTTAAAGACGATATGCGCACTTCTGCTATCTCTATCGGCCTATTGCGTTTTTTATGGCTTTACGCGCGCGGCCTTCTTAAGCTCCCTTGTGGGGATGGGCGTTATGTTTATCCTGATGATACCGAAACCATCTTTTATAGTATTCGGAGCGATATTTATAATACTACCCTTGCTTATAGTCTTTTTGCCTGATGGGGCCAAGGATCATGTATATCTTTTAAAGATCTTCGGCGGTTCTTCTACCCAGCACAGGCTCCAGGTATGGACCGCGGGCTGGAGGATGTTTATGGAGAAGCCTTTTTTGGGGCAGGGATACAATATGTTCATGGCGAATTACGCAAGATTTAGAGTGCCCGCGGATTCCGGCATATGGTACGCTCATAACTCTTATCTGCAGATAGCGGCTGAGAGCGGAATATTTGCCCTCCTCTCTTTCCTCTGGCTTACAATAAAGATGGCGGTAATATCTCTTAAGTCATGGAGAGGGATAGGGGATGGTTTTCTTAAATTTTTATATCTTGGGCTTTTTTGCGGCATACTGTCGTTCTTGATGCTGAGCTTTTTCGATGTAACCCATTTTTCGCTGCGTACCGCGGTCTTGTTCTATTTATCATTGGGAGTCCTCTCTGCCGTGAAGAGAGTCGGATACCCTGAGGAGACTAGATATGGAAAAGTATAAATTCGATTGCAGGTATTTTACAGGCTATAAACCGTGTTCTCCCGGAAAACTGTGCCTCGACTGCGGGGATTACTATCCTATGGGCACAAGGATATTGATAATAAACCTGGATGCCCTGGGGGACGTTTTGCGAACCACGGCGATGCTTCACCCCTTAAAGAGAAAGTATGATACGAGCCATGTTACCTGGATCACCGAAAGGGCGGCCATGCCCCTATTGGAGAACAACCATCTTATAGACAGGGTCATAGACTACTCGGCCGAAAATATGCTCACTTTGCTATCAGAGAAGTTCGATCTCCTTATGAACGTGGATAAATCCGGGAGATCGGGTGGCCTCGCTAATCTGATAGACGCGAAAGAGAAATTTGGTTTCGGCATAACAGAGACCGGGGCGATATACCCGTTCAATAAAGAGGCCCAATGCCTTTACGATCTGGGGCTCGATGATGAGATAAAATTTAAGATAAACAAGAAGACAGAGCAAGAGCTTCTCTGTGAAGCGATGGCGCTCGAGTATAAGAGAGATGAGTATATACTAAATCTCGCGCCGCATGAGAAAGAGTATATTGACAGCTACAAGAGGGAGCAGGGGATAAAGGATAACCAGGCCGTGATAGGATTCAATACGGGTTGTTCCAATCTCTATCCGTATAAGAAGCTTCTGCTGGATACACAGACAGACTTTTTAAAGAAGCTGTGCAAGGCCTTTCCTCACGATAAGATCGTTCTTTTGGGGGGAAGGGAGGATGCCGAGAATAACAATGCTCTCAAGAAGAGGCTCCAGAACAAGGTTATCTCCACACCGACCGGCCTGGGTTTAAGAAAAGGTATACTCTTTACGGACCTCTGCGACATAGTAGTGAGTGGAGACACGCTGGGGCTGCATATTGCCGTTGGCCTAAAGAAGAATATAGTGGGATTCTTTACCATTTCATGTGAAGCAGAGATTGATCTTTATGACAGGGGTAGCAAGATATTGGCCGATATAGAATGTCGTCCATGCTGGAAGAAGAGCTGTGATATAGAGGTAAAGTGTCACCAGAAAGTGGATGTAGACAAGATATGCGAAGAAGTAAAGAATATATATCCAAGGATAGAAAAGAGAGCTTAAAGATACTCCTTATAAACCCGTTCGGGATAGGGGATGTGCTCTTCTCGACGCCTCTTATAGGGATCCTTAAGGAGGGCAATCCCGCGTTGTCGGTCTCTTATATTTGTAATAAGAGGGCATATGGGGTTATAGAGAAGTGCCCCTCACTCGACAAGATCTTCGTATTCGAAAAAGGCGATTATAAAGAGCTCTGGAAGAGTGACAAGAAGAGATTTTTCAAAGAGTTCGCCCAATTCATAAAAGATATACAAAATGAGCGGTTTGATATCGCCGTAGATATGTCTATGGGCCACCAGTACGGGTTCTTCTTAAAACTTATACGTATACCCGAAAGGGTGGGTTTCAATTATAAAGGCAGGGGGAGGTTCCATACAAAGCGCCTCACATTCGAGGGTTTCAACGACAAGCCGATCGGCGAATACTACAAGGATCTATTGCGTCTCACAGGCCTAGGCGTACGGGATAAGCCTATAAAAATATGGTGGACAGAAGAAGAGAACGGATATATACAAAAGTTCTTCGATGATAAAGGCCTGGATAGAGATGATACTATTATAAGTATAGCGCCTGGCGGGGGGGTAAGCTTCGGCAAAGAGAAGATATCTTTTAAGAGGTGGCCGCATGCAAAATTCGCCCAACTGGCCGATAAAGTGATCGAGAAGATAGGAGCGAAGGTGATCCTTGTATGGGGCCCCGGAGAGGAAGAGCTGATAAAGACTATATCCGATTCGATGCAGAATATACCGATCATAGCCCCCGAGACCACGATACGCCAGATGGCGGCGCTTATGTCCAGATGTGACTGCGTCGTATCTAACGACGCCGGCCCGTTACATGTCGCTGTGGCGTCCGGCGCGAGGACTGTCTCTATATTCGGCCCTTCGGACCAGAATGTATATGGCCCGTATCCTAAAGGTGAGCGCCATATCACCGTGACAAAAGGAATAGGGTGCTCACCGTGCTATAAGAAGTTCAGGACCCCGGATTGCAAGACACTTGATTGCCTGAGTAAACTTGAATCCGAAGACGTTTTTATGGCTGTAGCTGACCAGATAAAGGTATTAAAAAGAGATGTTGAAGCCAAAAGATAGAGAATATTACAGAGGCATA
>JAZFTF010000114.1:0-4760 GCA_036446495.1 Candidatus Omnitrophota bacterium
CTCCTTCAATGTAACGGCCCTTATCACCTTCTTTATCTCGGGAAGGACCATTGGGGATGTGCTAAATTCATCCAGCCCCATACCCAAAAGCAAGAGAGCCCATGAAGGATCGCCCGCCATCTCTCCACACATGCCTACCCATATCCCGTTCTTGTGGCCGTTATCTATAACGTTCTTTATGAGCCTCAAGATAGCGGGGTGGGCCGGTTCGTAGAGATATGCTATCTTCTCGTTTACCCTGTCTACGGCCAGCGCGTATTGAATGAGGTCGTTTGTGCCTATGCTGAAAAAATCCACCTCTTCGGCCAGTATATCGCTTGTAAGGGCCGCTGATGGAACCTCTATCATCGCGCCGATCTCCATCTCTTTGTCAAAAGAAATCTTCTTCTTCCTTAGATCTTTCCTTACCTCTTCAAGTATGCTGTTCGCCTCTCTCAATTCGTCAATACCCGAGATCATCGGGTACATTATCTTGAGCCTGCCAAACGCTGAAGCCCTCAATATCGCCCGAAGCTGCGCCTTGAATATATCGGGCTGGGCTAGACAGAACCTTATAGCCCTCCATCCGAGATAGGGATTCATCTCCTTGGGGACGTCGAGCTGGGAAAGGAACTTGTCACCCCCAATATCCAGGGTCCTTATGATGGTGCTATGGGGTTTTGTCTTCTGGGCAACGATCTTATAGGCCTCAAACTGTTCCTCTTCGGTGGGCAGGCCTTCCTTATTCATGTAAAAGTATTCGGTCCTGTAGAGCCCTATCCCTTCTGCGCCGTGGTACTTGAGCGATGGTATCTCTTCCGGCAGTTCTATATTGGCTGACAAGACCACCCTATGGCCGTCTTTCGTCTCAGAGGGCAAGTCTTTAAGAAACGTCAGGTCTTTTTCAAACTTTTCAAATTTTTCTCTATCGGCTTGGTACCTCTTTATAGTGGCTTTATTAGGATTGATGATAAGGACACCGTGGATACCATCGACTATCAATGTATCGCCATTCTTGACGCTCCTGGTCGCCTCCTCGAGCCCTACGACGGCCGGTATCTCAAGCGACTTGGCCATGATCGCTGTATGCGAAGTCCTTCCGCCTATATCCGTAGCGAAGCCGATCACGTTCTTCTTGTGCATAGTGGCGGTATCAGAAGGTGAAAGGTCATATGCGATCACTATAACAGGCTTGGTCAGGTTACTTAAGGTACGGGTCTTTGCGCCTATTAAGTTCTTAAGTACCCTCTTTCCAACATCGGTTATATCGCTTATCCTCTCTTTGAGGTACTCGTCGTCCATCTTTGAGAAAGCGGTTACATACTTCTTTAATACATCCAGGAAGACATATTCCACGCAGTATTTCTCTTTCTTGAGCCTCATGAGCACTTCATCAATAAACATTATGTCCTCGAGGACCAGAAGGTGCGCGCTGAATATCTCTCCGTGCTCGAGGCCCATCTCTTTAGAGATCTTCTCCTTTATCTTTAGGATATCTACCTTAGTCTTTGAAAGGGCCTCCCTGAAGCGCGATACCTCTTTAGGTATATCATCACCCTTTATCTTGCGCTTGCGGACGCTTATCTCCTCGCTATCAACTAAATACGCCTTGCCTATAATAACGCCCGGTGCCGCCGGAATACCCTTTAATTTAATAGATTTTTTCGTCAATGCAAACCCCTTAGTTCAACCTGTCATCCCGAAGCTGACAAAGTCAGCTTCGGGACACACCCAGCTACTTTATGCAAGGGGCTGGGTGCGTTCGCACTTATGACTTACGTCGCGCTTCGCGCTCCGTAAGTCATGTGCTCATTTAAAAGACGCTTCCGTTCTTATCGAGATCCCCCATCAATAACTCTTCCAGCTCAGAGACCGCTTTATTCGCGCCCTCCCCGTTGGCCTTGATATGGATGACATCATCCTTGCCTGCCGCCAACATCATTATCCCCATGATAGACTTGCCGTTGACCTTCTGCTTTCCCTTCTTCACAGAGATATCGCAGTCAAATTTATTCGCTATCTGGACAAATAGTGCCGCGGGCCTGGCGTGCAGGCCTAACTTGTTCTTTATGGTTATCTTCTTCTCTACTATCATATGCTATTTTGAAGACGCGAAGTCGCTCACTATCTTGGCCAGCTTCTCCGGGTCGTGCCTTACGTAATCAGTCGTGTTTATCACATTACCATCTATGATCTTGTAGCCCATCTTCTCTATAACATCCATGTCCGGGGTCACGGGGGAAGCGTCCTCTTGTTTATACTTCTCCATAAGGTTATCCGGGACCTTACCGGTATTTACAATAATATGAGTCACTGCATTCGGGCTCGTATGCGCCAGTATCGCCTTTAAATGGTCGCTCGCCTTGTAACCGTCAGTCTCTCCGTGCTGGGTCATCACATTGCAGATATAGACCTTGAAAGCTTTCGACCGCGCTATCTCCTTGCTTAGATCGGTTATAAGAAGGTTCGGCATTATACTAGTAAAGAGGCTTCCGGGGCCGAGCAGGATTATATCCGCCTTCCTTATCGCCTCTAAGGCGTCGTTAGTAGGTTTACACCCCGAAGGATTTATATAGAGTCGCTTTATAGGGCTCGCGGAGTGCGGGATATTGCTCTCCCCAATAGTCCTCTTGCCCCCTTCATACTCAGCCTCCAAAGTGACCTTTTCGAGAGTCGATGGTATTACGCTTCCTCTTACCGCGAGAATTTTACTAGACTCCTTCACCGCCTTCTCGAAGTCTCCGGTCACCATCATCATGGCAGTTATAAAGAGATTTCCGAAGTTGTGATCTTTGAGCCCATCACCTTCTTTGAAGCGAAACTGGAAGAGCTCCCCCATCAATGTCTCAGAGTCGGCCAACGCCACGAGGCAGTTTCTAATATCTCCCGGAGGAAGCATGTCAAATTCCTGACGCAGCCTACCCGATGAGCCGCCGTCATCAGCCACAGTTACTATAGCGCTTATATTGCTCGTGTACTTCTTTAATCCGTGCAAAAGGGTTGAAAGCCCTGTTCCTCCTCCGAGGGCCACCACGTTAAAGCTCCTGGCAAGCTGTCTTTTGGCGTATACGAGGTTTACGAGATTTTTATTCTTCTCCTGGGGCACAAAGACATTGAGTATCGACTTGATCATCCTCTTTACGCTCGTGATTATAACGACTATTCCCAATATGATCACTATGCTGGCGCCAGTCTTGCTCGCGGATGCATCCTCGGATATCATGATGGCGGTACCCATAGATACCATTATGATACCGATAATACCTAAAAATACCCAGCGTTTCACGAGCATGCCGGGAAAGAGCCACTTCAGGGGTTGCATATCGGATTAACTCCTCTTAGAGTCCTCGCTCTTTATGATCTTGATTATATCTTTTTCGCTTGCCGCTTTTATCAGCGTATCGCGAAAGTACTTATCTTTAAGAAGCCTCGATATCCTGGCGAGGGCCTTCAGGTGAGGCCCGGCTGACTCCTCCGGAGCTACTAAAAGAAAGAATATATAGGTGAGTTCGCCGTCTAAGGAATGAAAATCCACGCCCTGTCTTGAGAGGCCAAACGCGGCTATTAATTTCTTAACACCGCGGGATTTTCCATGGGGTATCCCTATGCCCTGGCCTATGCCCGTCGAACCTAGTGTCTCTCTGGACATCAGGATACTTACAAGCTCGCTCTTGTTCTTTATCTCCCCGGTCTTGGCCAGAAGATCCGCCAACTCCTCTATGATCTCTTTCTTGCCGGTCGACTTTAAATTGGCGCTTACCGCTTCCGTATTTAAAAAATCCATGATCTTCATAGGACACTACTCCCTTTCGTTTTCATAAGCTGTGAAGGTCCTTCGACGCCTATCCGCCTATGGCGGACTTAACGGCGCCTCAGGATCATTTTTACTTCGTAAAGTTAAGGTCTTTCGCCAACTAGAATGCTCGCTACTCGCTCGCATTTTTTAACGCTGGCTCAAGATCAATTTCACTTCGTAAAATTGGAGCGGGTGATCGGGCTCGAACCGACGACAACAACGTTGGCAACGTTGTGCTCTACCAACTGAGCTACACCCGCCTGAACATTACATCAAAGGTCCTTCGTCGGCTAAAACGCTCGCTGTTCGCTCGCGTTTCTTTACGCCTTCTCAGGATCAAATTTACTTCGTAAATTTGGTACCCGCACAAGGAATCGCCTACTACGGCTCGCGGAGCTCGCCTGCGTAGGCTCCCCTCGCTCACTGGCGCCGGCCTTCGGCTTACGGCTTTTCCTCGCTTCGCTCGGCGTTCGCTCGCTTCGATTCCCAGGGGTCCCATTTGTAAATTGGTACCCGCACAAGGAATCGAACCTTGAACCTCGTCCTTAAGAGGGACTTGCTCTACCAATTGAGCTATGCGGGCCTATGTTTCAAAGATAATTGAGAGTTAATTATATCAAAATAGTATTATATAGTCAATATTATCTTGTGGGCCCTGCCGTAGCCGTCAAATTGCTAACAAATAGTACGGCGAAGACTGGTGCGAGAGGGGGGAGTCGAACCCCCATGGGATAAACCCACTAGCTCCTAAGGCTAGCGCGTCTGCCAATTCCGCCACTCTCGCATCTCATAGATTTTGCTGATTCGCGTTTTCTTTTTAAAAAAATAATGTTTTTGCCACTATATAAAAAATCAACTAATGTGTAGGAAGCTTTTTTATAATAACAAAGTTCGTAAGATTTTGGCTTCCTCAGTATAATACCTTTTATGTTGTAGGGAAATGTTCCTCGTTTTTTTGTAGTAATTTTATTTTTGAGTTTAAAGC
>JAZFTF010000115.1:0-9582 GCA_036446495.1 Candidatus Omnitrophota bacterium
GAATGTATCTATCTTGGAGGTCTGCAGAAGCCTGGATGATCTCTTGCCGTCGCATTCAGAAAATACTCCGAAATGAAAACCGAGTATGCCGGCCGCACCGCCTTTTATCGGCGTGGACCAGTTGTTCTGGAAGGTTATAAAATCTACGGCGCCGTTGGGCATGATCTCTATCTTACCGGCACCTATGCCTCCCAGTGGTACGCCTGATTTTACCTTATCGCGCGAGGTGTACTTAGGCATCTAGAATAACTACCCCATTCAGCTTTCAGCCAAAAATTTTTGCTGGCAGCTGACGGCTAATAGCTGATGGCTATTTCCGCCATAGTTTTTTCAGTATATAATACGCCTTCTTAGGAACCCTTTTATCAATAGCCTCTGCGCCCTCGGTGGTCAATCCAACGATACCCCACCACTCTTCATTCATATTTTTATCGGCTTCGGCGTCGAAATAATATGAACCGTTCGACCAGCTGCCTTCAGTGTTCTGGGCATCCCAGTCTCCAGGGTACTGTTCATTATATTTCCACCATTCGTCCGTCCACTCGAAGACGAAACCGCCCAGGCTATTCCCCTCACCTGATCCGTTCGCCGCGTTCTTCTCTATCTCTTTCCACAGCGTCTTGAGAAAGAGAGCCTGGTAGTCCTCCGTCTCTTCTTTTTTGTAGGCGTTGTACCTGTCACACCCGAACTCTATCATAACGGCAGGCTTCCCAAAGTTCCTATTGAGGCGTTTCCAGAAACTGCCTAGCGTCCGGCCTGTATATATGATCCCGCCTAATATGTCTACATCCGGGCAGAGCTCCCTGGCTATCTCTATCGACGCGAGCTCACCGTTACCCATCACCACCGGATGGTTAGGATCTATTCTTTTGACCTCTTTGGCCAATTCGTTGACGAACTTATAGTAGATCCTGGCCTTCGCGTTTCTCTTCTCCATCGGATCATGTATCTTCTCGATCTCCTCGGTAGTCCACGGGTTGACATTCCGATCGAAGCTGTAGTTGTTCTCGTTGCCCAGTATCCAGAAAAGAAGACCGGGTTGGTCTTTATAGTTCTTAACCATCTTGATCACATCTTCCATTATCCTGGCCTTCACCTCAGGAAGACCATAATTGGGCGGAGGATACTCCCAGAAGTTGAGATAATGGCCAAGTGCGCTCCTTATGCCGAACTTGTTGTATAGCGTACTTATGACCTCCCTGCCTTTTTCGGCATCCTTGGAATGAAAATAAAAACGGACCGTGTTGATGCCCATCTCCTTCATAAGCTTTCCATCCTCAAGCCACGGCTTGTTTTCGTCGCTCCAAAGATCATAATCATACCCCTCGCCTATAGGCGTAGGAATATAACATACGCCTTTAACAAAATACGGCCTCTTGCCTACCATCAGCTTGTAATCGCCGTTATCGAGCTTATCAACCGATACCTCGACCACCTTTTGGGACGGTTTAAAGATAAATAGCGCCGCGACCGCCGCTGACAATATCAATACAAGCGCCGCTATACCTGCGATCATAAAGATCTTCTTATTCATAGTATTGTCTCTTCCGGACCCCCTTTTATGCTTCTTGGAGATCGGGTTCTTTGAGATTATAAAATGTTTAGCCATAACAAATGCACCAATTGTTGCGGTTAGCGGTTTGCGTTTATTAACGCTAACCGCAAACCGCTAATCAGGTTTCGTTTTTACTCGTACACTATGTCGTCCAGGTAAAATGCTATCCCTTCGGGATTGTCCATTGAACTGACGACCCAGCAGAAACCGCCTATTATATAGGTGAGGTCCATGCCTTCTAGGTTTATCACATACTCTTTCCATTCCGGCGTTAATGTGATAGGGCCCACGCTCGCCGAATCACTATCGGGATAGGCGCCGCTTATGCCGCCCATCTTGAACTCCCTTATAATCTCGCCGCCTTTATCGCCCCTCGCCCGAAACGTAAGTTTCGTCGCGGAACTCAGGTCAAAACCTACATTGGGCCTCATACCCCAGTTGTTCTCCGGGTTCTGCCAATAGACCCCTGACCAACCGTTGCCTTGGCTCGACTTGGCGGTATATCCTACCCTTATGCATGACTTCCTGGAATAAGGGTTCTCTTTCCAGTTCGGGTTGAACTTCATATCTCCATGATCACCCATCCACCCGGAAGGAATAAAATGGTTCCTGAAGTACCCATAATCAATATAAACAGGAAGCCCCTTCCATTCTCCGCGCTGTAACGAAGAGAGCCCTTTCGACTCATCCTCGGATCCTTCATCGTCATTCATGAACGCGCTCAACTCCTCCTCGGGCAGATCTATTGTAACCTCTTCCTGTTCCATTGCGCAGCCCGAAAAGATGAGAGCAAATGCACTTATGAGCAAGATACCACCTATCAGTTGTTTTTGCATCCCTTCTCTCCTCTTTTTATACTTCTACAGATATCTCTATTTATTCAAACCTGATATCGTCCAAATATACGGAAAACCCGTCAGGGTTGTCCATCTTACTCGCGGAAACACAGAATCCACCGCTTATGTATGAGATATCGACATCCGCCAGGTCTATGGAATACTCTTTCCATTTGTCGGTAAGGACTACAGGCCCTATACCCGTGGAATCCGAGTCTCCATATTCGCCGGTTATCCCGCCAACCTTAAACTCTGTGATAACCTCGCCGCCTTTATCGCCTCTAGCCCAGAATAAAAGGGTCTTGGCACCTGTAAGGTCGAAACCACCGTCTCTCGCGCCCCAATTGTTAGCGGGGTTCTGCCAGAAGACACCCATCCATCCCGCGCCCTGTGAAGCCTCGGCGTTATAGGTTAGCTTTATACAGTTCTTTCCGCTGTAAGGGTTATCGGACCATCCGTCGTTAACCTTGATATCCCCGTAATCACCCATCCATCCCGAAGGGACGAAATGGTTGTTAGGCGCCCATCTGTCGGTATAGACATCGAACCTGTCAAACGCTGATGCCGTACCGCAGAAAGAAAGCGCTAACAAAACTGCGCACAATACTATCTTTCTACCCATCTTTTACCTCCTTTTCAGCTTTCAGCTTTCAGCCGTCAGCTTTCAGCTTAAAAAATCTTTTGCTGATAACTGATAGCTGAAGGCTGATGGCTATATTCAGCCTTTTTACTAGTTTACTCGTTCCATATTCTTTTATACAAAAAATAACTCTCGCGTAACTGCCTCATATAAGGGCTAGCCGTTCCATCGCCCTGGCCCACTATCCCGAACCACTCCTCATAGACCACGCCTCCCGGGAAAGGACCTGTATATAGACCCTCTCTATCGTGCACATCAGGCTCGTACGCCTTCCACCATTCGTCCACGTACTCAAAGATCACCCCGCCTATCGAGTTTCCCTGGCCATAGCCGGCTGAGTTGTATAATATATCTTCCCATTCACCTTGATGATATTTTGCCTGGTCGACTTCCGAGATCTCTCGTGGTTTTCCTTTTTGGTAGGCAGGGCATCCGTATTCGGTTATAAGCACCGGCTTGTCGCAGAGGCGCTTGACCGAACCCCACATGCCGGGCCCAAAGCCCTGCTCTCCGCGGTAGCTATTGGTCCCATATATATCGACCGAGGGGCAGTATTGAGCGAATATATCCAGGAACAAGATGTCGCCGTTACATAGGGCGATAGGCCGCGTAGGGTCTATCTCCTTTATCATCTCGGCTACTTCATTTACAAACTTAAAATAATTGACCGGGTCCGTCTTTGCGTTATTCGCCACACCATAATTATTCTCATTTCCAAGGACCCACATCATGATGTACGGTTCGTCTTTATAGTCCTCGAGCATCTTCATTACGCTCTTCTTCATATTCTCTTGGTGCTCGGGGTTGGAATAATCGGTACCATTATGCCAGGTAGCGCCTGAACTGATCGCGTACGCCCCCAGGAAGTCACCCATAAGGAGCATTATGCCATAATCCTCATAGAGCGCTTTATATAACTCCTTGTTCTTGTTGTTATCATGATGGTATATCCTTATAGAGTTCGCCCCCATATCCTTGAGAAGCTTAAAATCACCTACAATCTCTTCACCCGCATCTCTCCTATTGTTTTGATTCTTATCGACCCACGCGTCATACGGTCCGTCGATCTTTCCGTTGCCGTTATGATCCTCGAACGTCCAGTCCTTCAGCGTACCCTTGTCCGGGCTCTGCCCTATGACTGTGGGCGTATAAGCGATAGACTTAACAATGATAGGCTCCCCATCCACCTTCATCTGCCAATGTCTGTTCTCATACTGCACGAGTTCAACCTTCGGCCCGCCGACCTTTTTTATCACCTTCTGCTCAGAGAGGTCCACAGGCTTTATCTGTAACTCAGACGGTTCGCACTTGACTATCTTTCCCGGATCGATGATCACGACATCATTGGTCACATCATAATCGAAACCGTTCTCTACCACTATCTCGGCCCCTTCAAGCTTCATCCCCAGGTCCGGGTGCTTTCTTGTGAGATAATTTATTTTATCTATGGCCACCTGCCCAACATACCAGGGCGTCTTCCAGTAGGTCCAGCTTATGGTCTTGGGATAATGCATCACTATGGCGTAATAGGCCTTTATCGCGTGCTTATAATGCATCGCCCTCTCCAACGCGTGCGCTGTATAGAATAGCTTCACTCCCGGATCCTCTCCCGCGGTCGTCCATTTATAAAAATTCGCATGTAGATTGTCTGAATTCACAAAATCCCAGTGATTACCGTTCAAAAGTCCACTGGACATATACTCTTTGAAAGTAGGATCTCTATAAATAACATTATTAGGGTATATGCCTACGCCTATAGCGCTTGATAAGCCCTTTTTGTCCTTTATCTTATATCTATAGTCGGCCGTCCCTAGATTCTCGAAATCACCATACTTTTCATAATCGACAATGTCTTCAGAGCCTTCTTCATAGAGCGGAAAGTTTATGCCCTCGATCAATGTATACTCTTCTTTTACCTCTTTCTTGAACTCGGGCTTTAGTATCAATTTTATCTTATCCAATACGGCCCTGGACTTTTCGGCAACCTTCCAATACCAGCCTTTTGGGTCCCAAGACTGGGCAAAACCATAATTGGCTATGACCTCATTATAATGTACCTTGGCCTCCTCATATCTCTTCTGTTGAAAGAGCGCTTCGCCTTTTATAAATATGCATGTGGCCACGTTATTCAAAGAGGTATAATTCTTTGTCTCCCCAGGGGTTGGAAATTTTCTCAGGAACCCTTGCTCTCTTTTCGCCTCTTTCTTGTAAAGCTCGAGACACTTATCCGCAAATTCATCGACCTTGCTATACATGCCGGATGAGAGCGCCTCCCAGGCCTTGATCGTCAAGCGCTCTGATGAGAGATCTTCCGTAGCCGCCTGCGCCTCAATATTAACAATATTATACGCTAATAATATACTTATAATAATAGAGAGGCTTAGGAGCGCCTTATTCATAATGCTTATATTCAGGATATTTTTTTTCATATATAGTTACCAAACGAGATTATTATTATATTATCATACAAGCAGCTTGTCAAGGATGTTAATCCCGTCCTGTTAATCCCGTCGCCGTCTGGAGTGCGGACTTTAGTCCGCATAATTACTCTTTGCGCGGGCTAAAGCCCGCACTCCAATCACCCTGCTAAATCCGGCTGGTTGAACCTTACTTTATTATATTGTACGTAAGCGTGACCGGTTCGTCTTCCCTCAAGAGCTGCAGCTCTATGAGGCTGTTGTTCTTGTACTTCCTGTAGGCCTCGAAGATCTTGGTGGGGCTCATCATGCCGAAGCCATTTATGCCTTTTATGACATCTCCGTCCTGGAGGCCCATCTTCTTTATCACACTTCTTTGCTTTATCCTGTCTATGCGTATGCCTGCGGCCTTTCCTATGGCGAAGTACGGCCTTATCCTGGCCTCTTTCATGATGCTTGTGGCGTTTGTGAGCACATTTATGGCGTTATCGAGGCTTATCTCCCAGGTAGATGCATTTATCCTCTTACCTAATATTAGCTCTTTGTCATCAGTATTTATGCCGCGCTGGCTTAAGGCTATCCCTTTTGAGTCTGTTATAGCGCCTTCGGGTAGGCCAAAGGTGTATCGGGTACCCCTTAGATCTATGACTATATAGCCCCTGTGTATCTCTGTGATCTTTCCGCTACAAAGGGTATCGCCTACCTTGTACCAGTAGTTCTTATTCGTTACGGTATCCTCTATTATGGCTATAGAGCTTACTATGCCGCTTATGGCTGTGCCTTTTAGCTTGACACCCTTTAGCTCTATTGAGGGAAGGGGGTCTTTTTTAGTAAAGACGTCCCTTAGCCCTCCGAAGGCTATATTGGGCACAGAGAGGGCGTGTGTCGATAATACGATAGCTACTATTAGCATAGACACTATCTTTTTAATCATGGCGCGCCTCTCTCTCCCTCTTATGGGGACATTTCTCATCATTCATCTTTCTTAAGCTAAGAGAAGTGCCCCCACCAAACTCACCTATATAATTTACGTATCTTGAGACCTTTATTATAGGCCTTAGGTGGTACCTTACCATGCCCTTTAGGAAGCTGTTGGTCTCTATTCTCTTTGCTATGGGTGGTGAGTACTTCTCATACATATCTATTACGAAGTTGCCGGGTCCATTAGTCAACAGATAGGTGTCTCTAAAGAACCTTAGGGACTGTACTTCCTCTGCCATGGCTGTGCCGTATGTGGCTGTGGCTATGAAGCATGAACGGCCGCCGCCTCCGCCGCCGCCGTCGTCGCCGTCGCCGCCTCCGGCCGCCGCCGCGCCCGGCCCTAAGCCAAAGATGCTTAAGTGGTCAACTTTAATAGAGACTGTATTCTCATCATCGTTATAACTGGTAGCCTTGCCTAATGATTTCCATTCTTCCGCGTCTTCGTCATAAATAAAGACTTCCAGATTATCTTCGTGGACATTTAAACCGTTAACGATACCGTTATTATTAGCATTGTAAGGTATAGTTATCATAATGTCGCCAACGTCTTTATTCAAAGAAGTGGTCTTCGTCAAGCTAAACTCTCTATGGTAGAGTATGGAATTCGTACCATCGTTTATAAGCACACCTGAACTATTCGGCACCTTTATTGTTAATATATCTGTTAAGGTATCGCTTGTTCCTAAAGTGCCTGCCTTGATTTCGCATTCTGTTCCGTCTAAAAGCTCGGCCCTTAGATCCCGATTATTATAGACCTTCACTTCTTTAATACGTTCGTTGTTCGCGTTTAGATTTTCACGTATATCCCAGTTATTCGAATCGATCGTAACTGTACTCTCATTCACTCCATCCGCGATCTCATTAACGGGAGCGCCCAATTCGTAATTATCGCCCTCGGTCAGAGAGGTGGCGTTTATAGTCGTCCTATATGGATAAGAAACAACGGGGGACGAACCTTCATCGCTCGGATTAACAGTCGACCTATACTCAAGCTTAACACTTTGTTTTCTGGAATCGGGCACTATGTTGATAGAGACTGTCACAGAATTACCATAGATCCGCTCTTTATCCCGGGGGGTCACGATATAACTCGAATATACACCGCCTGACTGGTCAGGGCCGGCTACAACAATAGGCACATAACCCCTGTCAGTAAGGCCGTTTTCATCTCTTACCTTCAATATCGCAAGATAATAACCGGGCCTGAAATAAGTATTATTTACCTCATCCACGCTGGAAGAGAACCTGTCAAAATTTTTATTGCCGTCGAAATCCCACTTATACATTGTGATGGAACCTGCGCTTGAGAAATGTCTAAATGTAGTATCGAAAGGAATGACGCCGTTTGAAGGCTCTACACTCCCGACCGCCTCCGGAGCCGGAAGGAGAGTATTATATTCTACCCTTACCGCCACCGTATCCGTGTCGGAAATACCGTTTGTGTCCGTAACTCTCAATTTAGCTCGATAAGTACCCGCCTCGCCGTAGGTATACGTTGATGCCGACACCCAATTGCCGTCGTCTTCGAAGTCCCATTCATATTTATTTATATCTCCTGAAGAACTGTCGGCGCTAAAGGTTACGGAATACGGTGCTACCCCTACGGTAGCGTCGGCGCCATTGGCCCTTGCCCGCGCTGTAGGCCCATTCGTATTTTCAAAGACCTTTATGACACGCACTGCGGTGTCGGTAAGCCCCTCCTTGTCGGTAACCTTAAAGGTAGGTTGATACGTACCGGCCTCTTTATATACATATGTAGCATCTCCTGATGAAGTGGAATAATATTCATACTCCCCGTTTCCGTCGAAATCCCACTGGTAACTTGCGATATAACCGTTGACATCGGGATCGCTGCCTTCTCCCGTAAACGTCACCGTAAGCGGGGCTTCACCGCTTGTCAACGATGCGCCAGGAGGCGATGCAGTAGGAGGATTAAATCCTCCTAAATCATCCTCCTTGTCAATCGTTATAGCGACGCCTCTTGTCGATGTGTAGCCCTTGTTATTTGTCACTCTGAACCTTGCAAGATGCACCCCAACTTCGGTATACCAATATCTGACATTACCGCCCCAATCGGCGTCGTCTATCGATGACGACCAATCGTACGTGCCTTTGCCGTCGAAATCCCACTCGTACTTTACGATTCCATAACCGTCAGCTACATCCAGATAACCCTTGTCGTCCGCACCCACTCCATCAAATTCGACCATAGCGCGGGAAGTGCCGTCTTGAGCTTGCTCGATAACCGGTTCAAATACCTCTACCCAAGGCTCATTAAATATATATTGGCCTGTGTCAGGATCGTACCCGCCTTCATACGGTATCGGGTCTGTAATCGCCTGACCCCAAAACGGATTATGCTTATCGACCGCCAGTATGAACCATGCCGCGGACGATATATGGAGATCGGTACTAAGCGTCCAGAGATTGAAGCTCGTAGTGACACCGTTGTGCGACGCGCACTGTATGCCGCCCGTAGAGGCATGCTGTGACGTCATGATAACGTCTAAAATGCTGTCAGATTTGGTATCATCATTCAACATCTGGTGCGCTAACGCGATATGGGCGCTTCCTTCAAACCATATACCATCTCTGTCGGCGTTAAAGTCGTAGCCAAATGTAAATCCGTCTATGTTGTCAACCCTGCAATTATCCTCCACCCATGCCATGCCGCCGCCATACTTATTCACTTCACCCAAGGCCATGAAGCCCCATGTAGTCGGGTCCTGCGGCTGGCCGCTGGTCGGGACGACTCCGTCATAGCCGGTGACATCGCTATCTGCGCCTCCGTTTATCGTAACACCATCATCTAATGTTCCTGTCCAGAACATGCCATAACTTTCATCCCACATCGCAAGTACGAAATTCTTGGCATACAACGCACGTTGTCTATACTTATACGGTTCAACTATGGGGTCACTAAGCGCTTCATAGAGCTTCATAAAGGCAACGTAGACGTCGATATTATTCTCGGTGGATTTCTTGTCGTAATCGACAGGATCGCTAGGATCGGGGTCCAATTCCTTGCCCGTCCGCGCCATATTATATCCGCCAGCGCCGTTATCGCTCTTTGATTTGGCGTATATCCAGTCGCCGAGTTTCTTGGCGAAGTCAAGATAGTCAGAATCCTCCACGCCTATATACTCATGGTAA
>JAZFTF010000116.1:0-5601 GCA_036446495.1 Candidatus Omnitrophota bacterium
ATATGATCTTAGTGCCGGTGCTTTATTGTTGAGTTAAAGAGAGACAATTAAAGAAGGCGGTATAACAAAAGAAGGAGCTGCTTATATGAGAAGGTCGCTATTTGCGTCAGCATTATTAATAGTTTTATTATTGTGTGGCACGGTGTATGCTGAAGATTACGGGTTT
Source organism: Candidatus Omnitrophota bacterium (assembly GCA_036446495.1). Lineage (GTDB taxonomy): Bacteria > Omnitrophota > Gorgyraeia > JABMRJ01 > JABMRJ01 > JAZFTF01. The sequence continues at coordinate 167 of JAZFTF010000116.1, forward strand.
CTTGAGGGCGCAAACAGCAAGCTCACAAGGGGCGCTATAAACATCGTAACAGGATGGATAGAAGTACCTGCTGAGATATTAAAGGGATACGAGAGGGGCTTCATGGACAATAAACTGCTTGGTATATTGACAGGTATATTTAGCGGCTTTTCACGCGCGTTCGGCAGGACGGCTTCCGGAAGCATGGACATCCTAACGTTTTGGTCGGCCGACCCTGACGATAATTTTGATATAGGGATATATATGAACAATGAATTCGCGTGGGAAAGCGAGGATGACCCGCATTATATGTTTGAACCGACATTCGGCGACGCTACCGCAAAACCTATTGCTAATAAATTCATGCGGGCCATGACCAACCTATTCTGCGGCGTGGCCGAGATACCCGGGCAAATCCGCAAAGGTTATCAGGAAGATACGCCCGGTCTAGGCTACGCAAAAGGGTTCTGGTATTGGCTTAGCCGAGAGGCGTGGGGCGCTCGGGACATCCTTACCGTCTTTATTCCGACCCCGAGCGACAATGTAGGAACGCCGTTTGATGAAGAGATGCCATGGGATGCTTGGGTCAACACGGGAGAGTAAAAGGTCCTTCAGGCGCTTTCTTTGGTCGCGCCTTCAGGATCAATTCGGCCTTATGGCTTACGTAGCCTTTTCGACTCCGTAAGTCATGGCCTCATTGGATGCCTGGCAAGATACAGCCAACTAGGGGGGTTTAATATGAATTTTAAGGAGATACTCGATACAGGGATAAAGGTGAATGCTTCCGATGTTTTTGTGAAAGTCGGGTGCACATTGAGGGGAAGAGTGAACCTCGATGTAAAGACGATAAAGGACCATGTTTTTACCGAAAAGGATGTAGAGAATATCGTATCAGAGATCCTGGATGACTCTAAGAAGAAGGTGCTCGAGGAGAAGAGGGGATATGACTTCGGCGTGAATTACGGCGATCGCTGGAGGTTCAGAGTAGCGATATTCTACCAGCGTTACGCCTTTTCTATTGTTATAAGAAAGATAGACCTCGAGATCCCGTCTTTTGATGAGCTCAATCTCCCCGGGAATATTCTGGAGAGGTTTTGTAGAGAGCAACAGGGGTTGATCCTCCTTACCGGCATGACGGGAAGCGGTAAATCGACCGCTATAGCCTCTATGATCAAATATATAGATAAGAACCTGGGAAAACATATACTTACGATAGAAGAGCCGATAGAGTTTATCTTCGAGGACGATAAGTCGATAGTGAACCAGAGAGAGCTTGCCAGCGATGTATCCTCTTACTCCGATGCCCTTGCGCAGTTTGCTCTCCATTCGCCTGATGTAATATACATAGGTAATATAAGGGACCGCAACACCTGCCGCGCCGCGCTGACCGCTGCTGAGACAGGGGTGCTAGTCTTCTCTACGATGCATACAATAGACGCCCGCACAACGATAGAGAGAATAGTGAATTTCTTCCCGCCTGAGCAGCATGACCTCATATTCAACCAACTTTCATCGCTTTTAAAAGGCGCGATGTCGCTTAGACTCGTTCCGCGTTCTGACGGAAAGGGGTTGATACCCGCTTATGAAATCATGACCTTAAGCCCCGGCATCTCAACGGTCATAAGAGAAAGAAAGCTCTGGGAGATACCGAAATATGTTGATACAGGCGAAGTCCACGGCATGAAGAGCTTCAACCAGTGCCTGTCGCAGCTCGTGGAAGAGAAGAAGATAACGACCGATACGGCCCTGGAGAAGTCGAATAACAGAGAAGACCTGGCTTTGCACTTAAGAAGAAAAGAGATGATCTAATATATAAACTATGCAAGAACTCTATAATATAACTAAATCCGCCGCGATAAACAGTATACCGCTTTTTGCCGACCTCTCTTTCTTCCAGAAGAGATTTATAGAATCGAGATCCCAGATAGTCGAGTTCGAGAAGGGGGATATTGTCTATAAAAAAGGCTCTCCGCCGGATTACTTCTACTGCATGATAAGCGGCAGGCTAGAGGCCTACCATCCCCAAAAGAAGGCGAAACGCCGGGGTGATACCAGGATAGCCTATGTCAGAAAAGGCGAGTACTTCGGTTCTATCTCCTCTTTGACAGGTAAGCCGCACAGCCTGAGCACGCGAGCCCTTAATGACTCTCTGGTATTGAGGATAGATAAGAAGGAGTTCGAGCATATATTGCATAAGATCCCGCGCCTGGCGATATTCTTAACGAGGTCACTTTCAAGAAGGATGAGCCAGAAGCCGTTCAAAGATATATTTGAGAGCAAGATAATAGCTGTCTACGGAGTGGGCGATCTTTCCGATCCATCTCTTTACACTAAAGAGCTGGCAAGCAATATAAAGAGGGAGTCAGGCAAGAAGGTAACCATAATAAAGTCGAGCTCCATAACCAAGGTCAAAGACGTATCTCCCACACTCAGCTCCTTAACCAAAGACTACCATTATATACTGGTAGATGTATTGGGCAGTATAAACAGGATAACCTTCGATATCTTAAAGCAGTCCGACATCTGCCACATAGTCAGCGTTTCAGACAGGGCATCGCTATCCAAGGCCTCGCTCTTGGCCAAGCGCCTGGAAGGCGCGCTAAAGAAGCACGCCAAGGGCGATATATCCATAATAGTAAAAGAAGACGGTTCTTATAAAAAGACTTCTTACATAGAGAAGACCAGGATCCTTAAGAAGGATATTATGGCCACGCTTCCGTGTGTGGATTCTGGATTTAAGAAGGTGTCCAGAAGGATAGCCAGAGAGACGACGGGCGTCATGACGGGCCTTGCGCTTGGAAGCGGCGCGGCCATAGGTTTTAGCCATATAGGCGTGCTTAAGGTAATAGAGAAAGAGAAGATACCTATAGATATTATATCCGGGACGAGCATCGGCGCCTTCATAGGTACACTATGGGCTGCGGGGTTTAAGGCTTCAGAGATCGAGGAGCTTGCCTTGAGCTTTAAGAGCAAACTCAAGACCCTCTTTTTGGCCGATCCTATTCTGCCGATAAGGGGGCTCATAAAGGGAAGGGCGGTAGAGAGGGTATTGAAGCCCTATCTAGGAGAGAAGACATTTCGCGATATAGTAGTGCCTATTAAAGTGGTGGCGTGTGATATAAAGAACAGAAGAGAGTACATAATAGACAGAGGCAGGCTTATAGATGCGGTTATGGCGAGCATAGCGATACCAGGCGTATTCGAGCCGGTTCTATATGATGGTATTCAGCTTGTAGACGGCGGAATAGTAAACCCTTTACCAGTGAGCGTGCTCTCTAAATCGGGTATCAAGAAGATAATCGCCGTAAATGCTCTCCCGGGGCCACAGGACCCTATAGCCGCGGGCGAGGGTAAGCTTAATATATACAGCATAATCGTCAATAGTTTCCAGGCTATGGAGTATACTATAGCGGCAAACTCTTTCCAACAGGCGGATATATATCTCCATCCTGTGCCACGGTCCGGGTATTGGTATCAATTCTATAAAGCCAAGCTCTTTATAAAGATGGGGGAGGGCTGTATGAGAGAGAGGCTCTCTGAGATAAAAAGGCTCGTAAACCAGAAAGGCTGATTTTAATACTATTATGTGATAACAGTTGTTACGGTTAGCGGTGGGCGGTTCGCGGTTTTGACGCTAACCGATAACCGAAAACCGCATCAAGCATTGATACGGGAGGCAGAGAATGATAAAGAGATTAGCCACATTTTTTATAATAACGACGCTTCTTTTAGGTGCTCAAACGGCGCATGCCGCCTCAGATGATCTGGTAGAGGGGATGTTCCAGAAGCTTGGAAGGGGTGTGGTGGATGCCTTTACAGGGTGGATAGAGTTTCCCGCGCAGATAGTAAAAGGCTATAGAGAAGGGCTGACAGGAGACGGACAGAAGAAGACCTTTGGAGCGGTCGTAGGTATCTTCAAGGGCATAAGCCACTCTTTCGGAAGAACCTCTTCCGGTATTTCAGAGATCCTCACCTTTTGGGCGGCCAACCCGGATGACAATGAAGGTGTCGGCATACCTCTGGATGCGGACCACGCTTGGCAAAGGGGAGTCCCGCACGACTATCTATACCCTACATTTACAGAAGGGACATTTGAGCCTATGGGCAAGAAGTTTATGAGGGGATTGGGTAATGTTTTTCTCGGAGGAGTCGAGATCCCGGGGCAGATGTTAAAAGAGACCCAGAAAGGCGCCCTCGATCTCGGGTTTATAAAAGGCATGTGGTACTGGTTTAGCCGGACAGCAGAAGGGTTCTCAGATATGTTTACTGCGTTCTCTCCCAATCATGTGGACGAGAAGGGCATAGCCTTTGAAGAAGAGTGGCCATGGGACGCGCTCTCCCAGACCACGTCCGACTTTAACCGCTATTAATAGATAACAATTGTCGCGGTTGGCGGTGCGCGATTAGCGGTTTATGGCACCTAACACGAAACGTTAACCGAAAACCGATAACCGCAAACCGAATCAAGAGTTAACATGGGGTACAAGATGAAGAAGCCATTGAAGATATTGATCGGGATCCTGGCCATCCTGATAGTACTGTCTTTTGTGAAAGACATCATCATCAAGGCATCGGTAGAGAAAGGGGTCCAGATAGCTACCGGGGTGCCTCTTAAAATACAGGGTTTCAGGGTGGGTATATTGAGGACACTTATAGACATCAAGAACCTCAAGCTTTATAATCCAGAAGGGTATCCGGATAAGGTGATGCTCGATATGCCCCAGATATATGTGGACTACAATCTTGCCCCGATCTTCAAGGGTAAGGTGCACTTTCAGGATATGCGTATAAACCTAAAAGAGTTTTACGTAGTCAAGAACAAGGATGGCGAGGTCAACCTCAATTCTTTAAATGTAGTAAAAAAAGAGAAAGAAGAGAAAAAAAAGAAGAAGACTCAAAAGAAGGTTTCAAAAAAGGCCCTGGGGATACAGATAGACAACTTCGAAATTAAGATAGGGAAGGTTATATATAAGGACTATTCTCAAGGACCGGAACCCGTGGTAAGGGAGATGGAGATAAATATAGATGAAAGATACCAGAACATAAAAGACTGGAAAACCCTTATCAGCTTGATATTGGTCAAATCTCTCGCGGGTACACCTATCGCAAGACTTGCTGATGTGGATATCAACGCTATGAAACGCTCGATATCAGGTACCCTATCCGGAGCGCAGGACGCGGCTAATGAAGCCGCTGTAAAGGCGCAGGAATCATGGGATCAGGCATCTGAAGAAACAAAGGCGAAGGTGCAGGAGGCTGCCAAGAAGGCCGAAAGATCCGTGAAAGAGGCAGAGGCGAATTTCAAGAAGACGGCCGAAGAGCTGAAAGAGAAGTTCAAGTTTTTATTCAGGGCCGATCAATAGGCAAGAAAGAGGCCTAAGTCCGTGGCCCCTATATATAGGTAAGAAGGGAAGAAAACGAGTACAAATTACTGATCTGTATGCCTAAAAATCGGC
>JAZFTF010000117.1:0-2116 GCA_036446495.1 Candidatus Omnitrophota bacterium
AAAAAATCTATAAACTCGTCTTCTGTATTCGCGTAGTGGTGTGAGATAAGCTCGAATATATTTATCTTGTACACCTTTCCTTCCAGCTCCCGGGTCATCAGGCAATCCACACATTTAAATCCTATCTCTTTATAGCAGTTCTTCGCGAATTCCACTACGCTTATCTTGTTGCCGCTTAAACCACGGATATTATCCTTGCCGGTATACTCGGCCGGAAATTCAACCATATTGCCCTTGCCGAACTTTCGGTAAAAATCCGTCATATCGGGTTGGACAATGGGGCCCTCTATCTCTATCTTGGACGTCGAGATTGGTTCTATAGAAGGTTTTACTACGGGTCTCTTTAATAGTTCCGCCTGGGATGGCGTCACAGGTCTTTCGGGAAGCTTCTCAACGGGCTTCTCCTCGATTTTTTCTACCGGCTTATCCAACGGCTTTTCTATGGACTTTTCGACACGCTCTTCTGCAGGCTTCTCTATGGGCTCTTCCACCGGCTTGCTTACCGGCTTTATGGTGGGTTTTGTTTGGGACGAGGCAGGCTCTTCCGGTATCTCTATCTCCTCTTCGTCTTCTATCTCCTCTTCCAGCTCTGTCTCTTCTTCGAGAGAAGCGGTACCGACGGAGAGTAGAGGACCTTTTTGCTGCGGTTTGATCTTATCTACACCCTCTATAGCAATCTCTCTTAATTCAGTCTCTGCCGATCCACTCCAGCCTTTGACTATGTAAAAAATCGCAGCTAACCATACTACAAGTGTTAAGGCAAATAAACCCCAGATCACATTGGCCTCATATATCCCTTAAGATAAATTCATAACACTTTTAATATAATACTATCATAAAACAGTTAAAAGGCAAGCCCAAAATCCCCATATGACAAGAGGGGAAACGCAGTTTCCCCCTATGAAAAAAACACCAGTTTTTATATGCCTTTTATGAGTGCAAGGGCCTCTGTGCGCGTCTTTACATTCGTTCTGAATATCCCCCTGACCGCGCTCGTTATGGTAAGAACGCCGGGTTTGTTCACGCCCCTCATGCTCATACACAGGTGCTCCGCTTGTAAGATCACCATTACGCCCTTTGGTTTAAGCTTCTTCATCATTATGTCGGCTATATCGGTGGTCAGGCGCTCCTGGACCTGCAGCCTCTTTGAAAGCGTATCGACGACCCTCGCTATCTTGCTCAGGCCCGTCACCCTGTTGCCCTTTGGAATATACGCTACATGGGCCTTGCCTATAAACGGTAGGAGATGGTGCTCGCAGACCGAATAGAGCGGTATCCCCTTAAGGAGGATGATCTCATCATGATCTTTTTCAAATATGACCTCCAGTTCTTTTGAGGGGTCTTTGTCCGATCCGCTTAAGATCTCCGCGTACATATCCGCCACTCTTCTGGGCGTATCAACTATATCTTTTCTAGTTACATCCTCGCCGATGGCTTTCAGTATCTCTCTTACGGCCTTCTCTATTCTCTTTTTTTGCATCTTTCGTCTCCTCATCTATTTGCCTATGCAAAATTTACCGAATATCCTGTTCAATATCTCTTCGTCTATAGTCTCGCCCGTTATCTCCCCGAGAGACTCTATCGCCTCTTTTATATGGATCGATAAGATCTCGGCGGGCATCCCATTATCCGCGTCTTTTAAAGTCCTCTCTAACACGCTCTGCGTTTCGCCAAGCAGGGTCTTGTGCCTCGCATTGGTCACCATGACCGTATGGCCGGTCTCTACCTCGCCGCCCCAAACTTTCTGCGATATGGCGTCTTCCAAGGCGTTTATGTTTTTATCCTTCGTCACAGAGATCTCTACTATACTACTTTTGCCGAATACCTCTTCTATCTCTTTTAAGTCGAGTGCCCCCGGAAGATCTCTTTTGTTCACCACAGCTATCACATTCTTTTCTTTTATACCGTCAATTATCACCCTGTCGTTGTCGGTAATGGGTTCGCTGCCATCCAGGACAAAAATGATAAGATCCGCCGCCCTTATATGGAAACGGCTGCGCTCCACGCCCTCTTTAGTCAGAAGATCCTCAGCTTCAAGGATCCCAGCCGTATCAATAACCTTGAGCGGAATGCCATCGATATTTATCAGCTCCTCGATCGCGTCTCTTGTCGTTCC
>JAZFTF010000118.1:0-4025 GCA_036446495.1 Candidatus Omnitrophota bacterium
CTTAGTAAGGCCATCTCTTATAGCAAGCTCGATAGTCCTTTGATAAAGCATATTATTATTGAGCGCGACCGCTCCAAGGTCAGCTATGATATCGAGCAGTCTTAAATCATCCGGATTATAAGCGTTCGTCCTCTGGCTGTCAAGGCGCAGTATCCCAACCATCTTATTGTGACTTACCATGGGTACTATAATAAGCGACTTAAAGTTTATCTCGTCGAGAGAGAAATCATCCTGTGAAAACCTAAAGTCCTTGGCGATGTCGAGTACGATCAGAGGCTGGTTCTGCCGCAGCACCCATTTATCGAAAATATCACCCTTCTTCTGCTTGATCCTGGAAAAGCCCTCGGGTTGTTTGGAGTAGGTTAGTACCAGTTCCTGCACATCGGCGTTTATAATATATAGCAGGGACCTTGTGGACTTTCCTACGATGTCGAAAGACTTCTCCACGAGAAACCGCGTTATCCTCTCCAGTGAGGCTATATCACTCAAGTTCTCAGTGACGTTCTTGAGGGCTTTATACCTCTCAAGTTTTACCCCTGATGCCTCTGTGAGCGCTTTATCTTTCTCGATCCTTTCCGCGAGAGTGTTCTTCTCCTCCTCGATCTTCTCCCTCTTCAAAAGATACTCCGTTTTAAATATAACAAACTCTTTGAAGTATCTATTGCATATAGCGCCGGTGAACAAGAATACCACCGTATGCATGTAATATAGAGGAGACCCGGTAAACATAGAGAAGAAGAGGGCGATCACGATCGAGAGCGCCAGGATAACGGCCCCCCCGATCCAGCCGAAAGAGAGCCAGCTCGATATAATAATGGCGTTAAACGTAACAAGATAGGCGCTAGTAAGTTGAAGATATCTGGAGGGGTCATCTTTTGTATCTATCTGGAAGATAAAGAAAGCGAGAAAAATAAATAATATGCAGGAAACAAAACCTAAAAATATCTTATCTTTGATAAGATTCATGGCAGGGAGCCATCTCAAAATTATATTATTGTCTTTTCAGTCTCTTTGTCGAAGAAATGGACCCTTGACATGTCGAAGACAAGATCCATATCCTGGTTTACTATTGGTTTCGCGTTGCCGCTTACCTTAGCGATAAAGGTGTTGAGTCCGGTCGTCAGATAGAGGTACACCTCTGACCCCATAGGCTCTATCACCTCCACAGACGCCGTGATCGTATTCTCAGGGGGCGCCTCGGTAACAAAAAGTTTGTCATATATATCTTCCGACCTTACACCGAACGCGATTTGTTTTCCAAGATAACCCTCTAGTGGTTTCGTCATCTCGTCAGTCACCTTTACTTGGAACTTACCTTCATCAAACCAGAGCTTCTCCCCCTTCTTTATTATTCTCCCGTCAATAAAGTTCATCGGAGGCGTGCCTATAAAACCCGCCACGAACCTATTCACCGGTTTATCATAGACTGTAAGGGGGTCGGCCAGCTGCTGGATACATCCGTCCTTCATGACGGCTATGCGATTTCCCAGGGTCATGGCCTCTGTCTGGTCATGGGTGACGTATATCATAGTGGTCTGGAGCCGTATATGGAGCTTGTTAAGCTCTGTCCTCATCTGTATCCTCAGCTTCGCATCCAGGTTGCTAAGCGGCTCGTCGAATAAAAAGACATGGGGTTTTCTCACTATAGCCCTGCCTACGGCTACTCGCTGCCTCTGCCCTCCCGAAAGCGCTTTGGGCTTTCGCTCGAGAAGATCCTCTATGCTGAGCATGTTGGCCGCTTCCAGGACCCTGTCTTTTATCTCATTCTTAGGGTACTTTCTCAGCTTTAAGGCAAAGGCCATATTGTTGAAAACGTTCATGTGTGGATATAATGCGTAGTTCTGGTATACCATGGCGATATTCCTGTCTTTAGGAGGAACGTCGTTTACAATCCTATCCCCAATATAGACCTCGCCGTCGGTCGCGTCCTCAAGCCCTGCTATCACTCTGAGTGTAGTCGATTTGCCGCACCCCGATGGCCCGACCAGGACGAGGAACTCCCTGTCCTCTACCTCAAGGTTTACGCTCCTTACAGCGTAAACTCCTCCGGGGAAAACCTTATTTACATTCTTTAGTGATACTTTTGCCATATCCGCCTTCCATTAAGTTCTGTAGTATAACATCATTCTATAAAATAAGCAAATAATTTTTAGGCTTGAAATGATTTGGAGTGCGGACTTTAGTCCGCATAATTGCTCTTTACGCGGGCTAAAGCCCGCACTCCAACCACCCCACTAAATCTTACACTAACTTAGGCTACTGAAAATACTCTAAGATCCTGGCTAAGGTGCTCAAGAGATCTTTTCTATCAACAATGGTATCTATGAACCCGTGCTCGATCAAAAACTCGGCCTTCTGGAATCCTTCCGGGAGCTTCTGTCTTATCGTCTGTTCTATGACGCGTGGCCCCGTAAAACCTATAAGTGCTTTGGGTTCCGCTACTATTATATCGCCCAAGGACGCAAAACTGGCCAAAACGCCCGCCATGGTCGGGTTGGTAAGCAATGATATAAAGAGCAGCCCCTCCTTGTTGTGCCTTGCCAATGCCGCTGCTGTCTTGGCCATCTGCATAAGAGAGAGCATCCCTTCATACATCCTCGCCCCTCCGCCCGATCCCGATACTATGATCAAAGGCAGGCGGGACTCTGTGGCCTTCTCCGTAACCCTGGTTATCTTCTCCCCAACGACAGACCCCATGGAACCCATGATAAACCTGGAGTCGGTTACACAGCACATTACATCATGTCCGCCAATCGATCCCTTGCCGGCTACCGCGGCTGATTTCATATTGGTCGCGGCCTGGTCCGCTTTCAGCTTGTCCTTATAAGTCTTTGGTCCGGCAAAACGCAAGGGGTCAGTCGATACCAGGTTTGCGTAGCGCTCTTCGAAGCTTCCCGGGTCGAAAAGATATTTTATCCTTTCACGGGCAGTCAGTGTAAAATGGTAATTACAGTTCGCGCAGACCTTGAGGTTCTCTTCCAATTTCTTGTTGAATATGATCTCGCCGCAATCGAGGCACTTGGTCCATAGGCCGTCGGGAATGCTTTTGCGCTTGGCGATCCTAAATACCCTGTATTTCGGCTCATTACCGAATAACGGCATTATCTCACCTTGAGACCCAAGAAGTTTTTTGCCATATCCACAGCTTCGACAGCGCTTCTGCCGTAGCCGTCGGCTCCGATCTGGCGCGCGAAGCCTTCCGTTATGGGGGCGCCTCCTACCATGACTTTCACTTTATTCCTTAAACCGTTGGCCTTGAGAGCTTCTATTGTAAGCCCCATCGCCTGCATCGATGTCGTAAGGAGGCTCGACATGGCGAGTATATTGGCGTCGCTGGCCTTTATCTTCTCTATGAATTTATCCGGAGTGACATCTATGCCGCAGTCCTCTATTTCAAAACCGGCGCCTTTTAGCATCATCATAACAAGATTTTTGCCAATATCATGAAGGTCGCCCTTTACCGTGCCGACAACTACTTTTCCTATCGGCTGGACACCGGCTTCCGCTAAGTAGGGTTCGAGTATATTCATGCCGGCATGCATAGCGTCAGCAGATATCAAGACTTCAGGTATAAAGATCTCGTCCAGTTTGAACTTTTCGCCTATTACAGCCATCGCCGTTATAAGGCCATCGTTCAATATCTTTTCAGGTCTTACGCCCTCCTTCAGCAGGCGCTTCACCTCCTTTGAGAGGCCTTCAGCGTCGCCGATAAACAGAAAATTCTTCAGTTCTTCCATGCAGTACCTCTAATTGTCGTGTTTATAAAATGCCAATCCGCTTAAAGGCTTTGGATAAAAGTATGTGGTCTTGCGCGGCATCCTGTCATGCGAATGGGCCACATCCTTTATCTGCTCTATCCTAGGCGGATTAAGAAAGAATGCTACCTGGTAACCTTCCTCATCCACTAGCTTTAACGCTTGTTTAATTTCTCTAGTATATACTATATTTTCTCTCTTTGCCACTTTTTCTTTTACGTTCAGCACGCGGTCAAAGATCAATTGATGGAGTATCGTGACATCCAGGCA
>JAZFTF010000119.1:0-8506 GCA_036446495.1 Candidatus Omnitrophota bacterium
CTCGGTGAGGGCATAATAGTAATAACTTATTTCCGGCGCGTTACAAAGAACGTCTATTCCTATCGCTCACGCCATCGGGAATATCTCGTTTGTCTTTAAGGGAGTTAGGTGAGTTCTGATATCATTGACTCAACGGCATCAGTTATCAATCCCCAATCCTCTTGGTTGTGGATAGCAAATTTCTGTTTCCTCGCCCACCTGTCACCCTTCTTCTGCCAAAGGTACAGACAGACCTGTTTGCGCCCCCACGACTCCACCATCACCACCGCTGACCACCACCCGAATCTTTTATTGATGGTTCGGTGTTGCAGGACCTTTAAAGGCGCGACGATCGGCAGGGTCTCTTCCTGACGCATCCTCTTGTCCATAGTTCCACCTCCGTTTTTCAATTATTTTTTTCTAAGAGAGACCTTCTGATTAGGAGCCTCTCCTTCCAGGACTACATGACCTTCACGCGCGAGCCAGCCAATGCTCATAAGGACAATATCTCTCGGCGCGTCGACCTCTTTAATTATATCGTCTAAGCTAGACTCCGCTCTATTCTCCAGAATATGCCATATCTCGCCAGCGACTATTCCTATCTTTGTTATCATATGCCGCCTCCCTTTTTTGCTTTTCGCCCGGTCGCGATATTCAGATTTCTTATGCCCGCATCCCGACAGAGATCCCAGATCTCAACAACCCTGCCGAGAAACGTATTCTTATCCGCTTTGATCGAAATATGACTATCGGCCTCTGCTGCCATTTTTACCCTGCCTTTAAGCTCTTCCAAGCCAACCTCTTTATCATCGATCATCGCCACGCCCTTCTCTGTTATATAGATTATAAGGTCTTCCTTGGGCAATGACTCGCTGCTCATCGCATTGGGCAGATTCACCCTGATCCCCTGGGGGGCTATAAAACTCGAGGTGAGCATGAAGAATATAAGGAGCAAAAAAACCACATCGATAAGCGGCGCTATATCGAGTTGGCCTTTTTCAAGCTCTATATGACGCTTAAATATCATCCCTACCTGTGCCTCTGCGATAATATATTTATAAGCTCTGTCGAACTTCTTTCCATATCGAGCACTATTGTCGCGACCCGGCTGACCATAAAATTATAGGCGACAAATGTCGGTATAGCGACCGTCAGGCCGGCAACGGTCGTTATGAGCGCCTCCCATATCCCACCGGCCAGGTCACCCGGATTTATAGGATAGGCCGCCGTCGCCTTCTCTTGTATAGCTTGAAAAGCCCTTACCATCCCAAGCACGGTTCCTAGAAGACCAAGCAAAGGCGTGATGTGGGCTATAGTAGCGAGTATGTTTATATTCTTCTCAAGTTCCGGGACTTCGTGCACGCCCGCGTCTTCTATTGCTTCCCTTATCTCAGCCCTAGGACGATCATGCTTTAGTATGCCGGCTTTTAATATATTAGCTACAGGCCCTCGCGTCCTGTTGCATATATCTATAGCGTCTTTTATCCGATTTCGCCTTAAGAATACGCTTATATCCCGCATAAATTTCACGGTATTCGTGCGGGCCATGTGGAGCTGCCACATCCTCTCTATAAAGACGGTCAGGGCGACCACAGAACAAAACAGAATAAGATACATAATAATGCCACCCTTTTGGAACCAGAAAAGCATAAAATCTCCTTTAATATAAGTATATATAAGGTTTATGAAATAATTATAACACTTAGAGCACTAAAAAGCAAATTATTATATTAATAGTAATTAAGTGTTATAAAGAGCTCCAGACATTGCCATGCTCGCCTTCTATCCGTATCTTATGCCTTTACCATCGCGGGGCTTATGGCAAAGACATAATCTAGCCACGCTAATCTCAAAAGAAACGGCGGGGGCTCGCTGGAGCAACTGTCAAAAATCGCGAACACAAACGCGTATTCTAGATCATGACATATTTTATGACAGTGAGCGATTTTTGGTCACAGCGAGCGAGGGGCGCGTATCCCCGAGCGAGCGGCAAGCGGAAGCGAGTCCCCGTCGGCTCTTCGGATATTGCGGGATAAGTAATGGCGTGCCTCCAACAGTGTTTTGCTGCCTATTCCAGAACTTCTTTGAGATATTTTCCTGTGTAGGAGGCCTTGACCTTGACGATCTCTTCCGGCATACCCGCGGCGACCACAATTCCTCCGCCGTCCCCGCCTTCAGGGCCGAGATCTATTATATAATCTGATGTCTTTATTACATCAAGGTTGTGCTCTATAACTAGGACCGTATTACCTGTATGGACCAGCCTCTGTAGAACCGAAAGGAGCTTATCCGTATCCGCGAAATGGAGGCCTGTTGTGGGTTCATCGAGTATATACAATGTCTTGCCTGTCGCCCTTTTAGATAATTCAGTCGCCAATTTTACTCTCTGGGCCTCGCCGCCTGATAGGGTCGTGGCCGATTGGCCCAGCTTTATGTATCCCAGGCCGACGTCATTTAAGGTCTGCAGCTTGCTCTTTATGGCGGGTATATTCTGGAATAGGCTCAAGGCCTCTTCTACGCTCATATCCAATGCATCGGATATAGACTTGCCCTTATACCTCACCTGTAGAGTACCTTCATTAAACCTATGCCCCTTGCAGACCTCGCACTGGACATAGACATCCGGAAGAAAGTGCATCTCTATCTTCTTCGTACCATCACCCATGCAAGCCTCGCACCTGCCGCCTTTGACATTGAAGCTGAACCTGCCGGGCCTATACCCCCTCACCTTCGCTTCGGGGAGCCTGCTGAATATATCCCTCATCGGACTAAATAGGCCTGTATAAGTGGCGGGATTGCTCCTGGGCGTCCGCCCTATGGGAGACTGGTCTATCACTATGACCTTATCTATATTATCTACTCCTTCCAGGCGCTTATGTTTTCCTGGCTTATCTTTCGATTTATACAATCTCTTCGCCAACGCCCTATAGAGTATCTCGTCGATAAGCGTGCTCTTTCCGGATCCCGAGACACCCGTTACGCACACAAAGAGTCCGAGCGGGATCTTTACATCTATATTTTTTAGATTGTGCTCGCTCGCACCCACTATGGTCAGATACTTTTTTGGGTCCGGCGTCTTTCTGTTTTTGGGTATGGCTATCTTAAGTTTGCCTGAAAGATACTGGCCCGTGAGAGACTCTTTGCACTGTAATATATCATCGAGCGTGCCGCTCGCTATTATCCTTCCTCCATGCTCTCCCGCTCCCGGTCCTAGATCAACGATGTGATCCGCTCTCTTTATGGTGGTCTCATCGTGCTCCACGACAATAAGGGTATTTCCGAGATCCTTTAAAGACTGCAATGTATCCAAAAGCTTTGCATTGTCTTTCTGGTGGAGCCCTATGCTCGGCTCATCAAGTATATATAGGACACCCATGAGACCGGCCCCTATCTGCGTAGCCAGCCTGATCCTTTGCGCTTCGCCGCCGGATAGGGTGCTTGACGCCCTATCGAGAGTCAGGTAGTCGAGCCCGACATTCACCATAAAGGTGAGTCTCGTCCTTACCTCTTTTAAGACCTGGTGGGATATCAGTCTCTCCTGTTTTGTCAGAGCAAGATCATCGAAGAACTCCTTTGCGTCTTTTACGGATAACGAGCAGAGTTCCATTATATCTTTACCGTTTATTGTAACAGAGAGACTCTCTTTCTTAAGCCTCCGGCCGTGACACTCGACGCAAGGGAGTATGCTCATGTATTTATTTATCTCGGTCTTTACAAAATCGCTCTCTGTCTCCCGGAAACGTCTCTCGAGATTTGGGATTATGCCCTCGAAACATCCACCCTTATCCTCGTCTCCGTAAAGGACAAGGTTTTTCAAATCCTTAGATAGGCTGCGATACGGCGTATCTACGTCAAAGTCATAATCCCTGGCCAGGGACCTCAAAAGCCTCCTGTAATAGAGAACTATCCCTCTACCACCCCTCCTCCAAGGCTGAGCCGCTGTAATAAGCGGCCTCGACTTGTCCGGTATTATAAGGTCTGAATCTACCTCCATCCGCGTCCCCAGCCCGACGCATTTTTGACATGCACCATAAGGGGAGTTGAATGAAAATATGCGGGGGGTCAGCTCTTCGAAGCTTACTCCGCAGTGGACACACGCGTGCTTTTCACTGTATATATGGTCCTCTAGTTTATCCTTAAAAAAAGAATTTACTATAATAGTCCCCTGCCCTACTTTGAGAGCGGTCTCCACCGAGTCGGTAAGCCGTTTCTTGACCTCGTCGCTCAAGACGATCCTGTCTACTACCGCCTCTATGGAATGTTTTGTCTTTTTGTTCAGACGCGGGGGTTCTTCTACGTCGATGACCTTCCCGTCTACCCTCGCCCGGACGAAGCCCTCTTTCTTTATCTTTGAGAATATCTCTCTGTGTTCTCCTTTGCGCCCCTTTACAAGCGGAGCGAGTATCGCGAGCCTAGAACCTTTTGCCAGGCCCATGATCCTCTCTGCGATCTCCTGGGAGGATTGGCCCGATATAGGCCTTTTACATAAGTAGCAGTGCGGCTTTCCTATCTTGGCGAATAGGAGCCTCAAGTAGTCATATATCTCTGTCTGTGTCCCCACTGTAGAACGCGGATTCGCGCCGGCGGTCCTCTGCTCTATACTTATGGAAGGTGAAAGACCTTCTATATATTCTACGTTGGGTTTTTGGAGCTGTTCGAGAAATTGCCTGGCATAACTCGAAAGGCTCTCGACATATCTTCGCTGGCCTTCCGCGTAAATGGTATCAAAGGCAAGGCTCGATTTTCCCGATCCGCTAAGACCTGTCACCACGATAAGCTTATCGCGTGGGATCTTGAGATCTATATTCTTAAGGTTATGCTCTTTGGCACCTTTTATAAATATATAGTCTTTCATAATTTAATTTCTCTAAATGAGATCCCTCGCTTCGCTCGGGATAAATTCGGCCTTATGACTTGCGTCGCCCTACGGGCTCCGTAAGTCATGGCCTCATTTAGGTTATGCTCTTTAGCACCTTTTATAAATATGTAATCTTTCACCCCTCACCTTCCTTGTAATGTCTCAACTTATCCTCGCACCTGCGTCAAGAATGTGCGGGATCCATCACCCAAGATCCAATATGGTAAAGGCGTAGACCTTCGCCGCGTCCATGATACCCGATATCCGGACAAACTCATTGTCACTGTGCCAGCTCTCTCCTCCTCTTGCCGAGTATCCGACGGAGGGTATGCCTTTTTTTATAAGATATCTTACATCGGTTCCTCCAGGCAACAGCAAAAAGTGAGCGTTTTTCTTAAAGACCTTTTTGACAGCCCCTCCTATGGCCCTGCATATCTTCTCCTGTGGATCCACAAAAACCGGACTGTCTTGGGCCAAAATCTCAAGCTTGAATCTATGATCCTTATTCCTGCGCGCGCTTATCATTATCGCTTTCTTTATCTCCTGTTTGGCCGAGATGATGTTCTCTTCAGGGATCAAGCGCCTATCTATAGAAAATGATGTCTGCGATGAGACGCAATTTACTTTTTCTCCCCCTTTGACCTCTCCGCCCAATACCATAGTGGAGAACCTGTCTCTTTCGCTGCTCGAATTGAACTTCGTCTTTCTCTTCTTCAGTTTTTTATCCAATTTCTTGAGCTCGTTACTAACATCCAGCATAGCGTCAAAAGAGTTCACCCCTCTGTGCGGCATAGAACCGTGCGCCGTCTTTCCAAGACAGATCACCTTTGCCCATAGTATCCCTTTATTCCCACAGGAGACAAAACGCGTAGTGCAACCTTCGGTCAAGCCAAAGTCGGCTTTTATCTTGTTCTCTTTCACCAGCCAGCCAAAACCTGTTTTTCCACCAATCTCCTCGTCGGGAGTAAACGAAAGCTGTATGTTGACGCGCGGCAAGCAGTTAGTGCTCTTTAGCGCAGAAACAGCTACTATCATCGCCACGATCGTTCCCTTCATGTCCTCCGCGCCCCTTCCATATAACTTGTCGTTTTTTAATATCGGCTTAAACGGAGGCCTCCTCCACTTTCCGGAAGCGGGCACCACATCATAGTGGCCGTTTATATGGAGTGTCTTTCGGGAACCTGTCCTCCAGTCGGCGATCAAACTGATCCTGGACGACCCTCCCGTAACCCCGTGCTTTTTAAGAACAGATCGGGGTGTCTCTATCCTTTTTGTCGCAAGAGATATCTTTTTTAGCTCTCTCTCTAAAACATCGATCAGCCTTTCGTAATTCTCTCCGGGTGGGTTTACGGTGGGAATCTCGACGAGTCTTTTTGTAAGATCTATGATATAAGACCTTTTATTATTTATGAATTTATTGAGTGCTTTTTCCATATGCTCACATAAAAAGGGAGGGAAATCTTCGAGTACGTGATAGCGCAAGACAGTGAGATCGATCCACCTCACTGCCTTGCGATAACCAAATTATGAAATTATCTCTTTCTTCTCTTCTTCTTTCCTCCGCGGACCATCTTGGCCATGGAGACATCGCCCTTTTTGTCGATAAAATAGAGATAACCCTTCTTCTTCGTTACGCCGCATTTGGCTACTATCTTGCTGCCGCCGCCTTTCTTCTTGCCGCGGGCCATCTTTGCTTCGTATACGTGGCCATTCTTGCCTACGTAGTAGAGGTACCCCTTCTTTCTCTTGATGCCAACTTTCACGACTTTCTGTGCCATTTAATTCACCTCCCCTCTTTATAGATTTAAGTTCCTATCCTCACCCCATTAGCTATACCCTTAAGAGTGGCCAAGGCCGAGAGAACAGCCAGATAGCTCGTCTTAGGGTTATCGGGTGAAGGTACATTCTCCGCTCTTATAAAAAACGTCCCTGCTTCTCCCTTTAATTCTATCTCATGCGAGTTTCTCTTATACTTAGGCGAAGAGATGATCCTAACCCTCGTCTTTTCAGCCCCTATGCCTGCCAGACTCAGCGTCGCAGAGACATTCACGTTCTTAGGGAACGCCTTTATAGCCTCCCTTGCGGTCCCCTCAAATATCAACTCTTCATCCTTAATAGCATCAAGGTCTATGCTCTTCTCTTTTATATAGGGGGCGCCCTTGAGACCCGCCGGGGGCTTTCTTGTGGTAAGGGTCACCTCTGTTATTGTGCCTAAACAGGCCGCCTTAACACCGTCGAGCCCTATAGCCGCTCCGCTGGGCACGTAGACCCTGCACCCTTTCTTCTCGGCTGCCGCCAAAAGGTCTTCGGCCTCTATCAACCCGCCGGCGCTCATTATGAGAATATCTTTTTTGTGCCGCGTCGCCTCTTTAAGCGCCGGGCAGACAGCTTCTACAGATGCCGCTTCCACTATCAGGTCACATGACTTCGCGAGACCTTCTAAAGACCGTTCTATATCCACCTTGACGCTAAGTTTATTTTTCAAGGCTCTTGCCTTTTCTGTGTCTATATCAAAGATCGCCTTTATCAATATGGTGTCCGCGAGTTTCTCCGAACAGTATTTCGTGATGGCCGACCCTATCGCCCCACAACCTATTATGCCTACTCTTATATTCTTCATTTTAAAGAAGCTAGACTCCCGAGATCGCGGCGCCGCTCGGCTCTCCTGAGACTTCGAGCATCCTGTCTAATGACCTCTTCGCCTTGTCAGCTATTTCGGATGGCACCTTGACCTCGTATTTTAAGAATTCCAGTGAATGTAAAACCCATCCTAATGTGGTAAGCTTCATACTCGGGCATATAAGCTGTTCGGTCGGAAGAAAGAACTTTTTTTCGGGATTATCTTTCTTAAGCTTATAAAAGATCCCACTCTCTGTCGCTATGATGAAATTCTTATTGTTCGATCTGTTTACATGTTTTATCATGCCGCCTGTGCTCATCACATAATCCGCCATGGCCAGGACTTCCTGGTTGCACTCAGGGTGTGCCACCACAATGGCATCCGGGTGCACGCTCTTGACCTCTTTTATGTGCTCACTCTGGACTTTTATGTGCGTAGGGCAAAATCCCTCCCATAGTATTATCTCTTTATCCGGCAGTTGCGACTGGACGAACATCCCTAAGTTCTTATCGGGAACAAAGATAACCCTCTTATGGTCTTTCAACGAAGCAACGATCCTGACGGCATTGCTCGAGGTACAGCATATATCGCTCTCGGCTTTTATCTCCGCCGTTGTGTTGACGTAGCAGACGACAGGCGCGCCCGGACACTTCTCTTTGAGGGTTCGCAGTTTCTCGACGGTGATCATATCGGCAAGCGGGCACCCGGCTTCCTTCACGGGCAAAAGCACCTTCTTTTTTGGATTCAATATAGCGGCGCTCTCGGCCATGAAATGGACGCCGCAGAAGACGATAACCTCGGCGTCGGTCTTCACAGCCGCCTGGCTCAATGCCAGTGAATCGCCCGTTATATCGGCAATATCTTGTACCTCATCGCGCTGATAGTTGTGGACGATTATAACGGCCTTTCTCCTGGCCTTGAGTTTATTTATCTTGGCCTTTATATCCTGTTCGTATCTCTTCTCACCGTCAATCTTAAACATGTCTTAATAGGCCCCCACTGACCTCAGGGCATCTATCGCCCTTTTATAATTCCCAAATGATATATTC
>JAZFTF010000120.1:0-6230 GCA_036446495.1 Candidatus Omnitrophota bacterium
TCTCTTCTCTGAATCCATCGACCGCCATATAAGCGGTCATATTCTTTTCGTAAAGCTCCTTATCCTCTATCCCCTGGAATTTCAGCGGGACGTCGGTCGAGATATCGACATACGCCTCTCCACTTATTACCCCTTCCTTCAGAAGCTCATCGGCCTTTCTCCTTCTCTCCTCGGGCGCGGCCCAACTCCTTATGTAGGACCAGTCCTTATCCGTGATACCCCCTTCTACAAGTATCACCTGCAATCCATAAGTCTTTATGAGGTATTCAAGTATAGACGCGAGGTTCTTCTGCGCCTCATAGTTTCCATGGGCATCTTGTATATAAAAGACCGTCTTTGAGCCCTTCTCGGCGTGCGCGGGTGACTGGTAGATCTCTCTTATAAACCCGAACTCATCTGAAATCGAAACTTCGTTCAGGTCGAGAGACGATATATCATTTGATAAGGCAAGGGATGAGAAAGAGAGGATTATTAGTATTGAGACCGGTACAGAACTGATCTTCACAGAATACCCCGGACATATACGAAAACCTGCAGCGCAATATTCGTCATGGCACCTGCTAATATATCATCGAGCATTATTCCTCTTGCGCCCCCGATCTTCTCGACGGCATTTAAAGGATATACCTTTATTATGTCCAATGCGCGAAATAGAAAGAAACCGATTATGACAGTCGAGACACTAAAAGGGACGAACATATACGCAATGAGCATTCCCGAGACTTCATCTATCACGACCTGGCGCGGATCGGGGTTATTGAACAGCTCTTCGGCCCTCCTCGCGCATACAAAACCTGCGATCGTCACGATAAGCGTCACGGCCAGGTACATATAGAGGTTGTCTTTGAGCGCCAGGTATATAAGCACGCCGGCGGCGCTGGCGTAAGTACCCGGCATAATCGGCAGGTATCCTATGCCAAAGAATGTAACTATGGCCCTATTTATCTTATCCCGCATTTAAAAAGAGTCCCTTGTTTCTCCAGAGATATGAGAGGCCGCTTATCAGCGTGAGCGAAACAGTCACGATCATGAGCATGAATATAAGCTGCCTAAACCAATACTCCCAAGAGTTCGACCATACCTCGAAGGTATCCATCCCCACGCTCCTTAATGATATAAAGACCAGTATGGCAAAGATCGCCACCACCTGCGAAACAGTCTTGTGTTTTCCGGCCACCTCGGCGCAGAGGACCTTTCCTCTTGTAGCGGCAAAAAGCCTGACACCTGTAATTATAAGTTCTCTCGCTATAATAAGGATCACCATCCAAGCAGGAACGAGCCCCATCTCGACGAACGCCAGGAAGGCGGCTATGGTGAGAAACTTGTCGGCTATCGGGTCCATGAACCTCCCAAAGTCCGTTATCTCATTACGCTCGCGGGCTATCTTTCCATCGAAGTAATCGGTTGCGGACGCCAAAAGAAAGACGATCAGGGCCGATATCTTCATAGCAGCCCCGTTAGAAAAGAGCAGGAACATAAAGATAAACGTAAGGAATATCCTCGATATCGTAAGCTTATTCGGTAAGTTCACCCAGCACCTCCAATACAATTTCGGAGCATCGCTTTACAGTCAAATTCGATATATATTATAGGAGGTGCTGGGTTCACGCTACCTCCCCTACCAGATCGTATTCCAGGGTATCTACTATCTTAGCCCGCACAAAACTACCCACCTTTAGATCCTTTCCCTTTAAAAAAACTCCTCCGTCGACAGAAGGGGCGTCAAACTCTGTCCTACCCATAAAAACACCTTTATCATCCTTCTCGTCTACCAGCACCTCAAGGGTCTTGCCTAAAAAAGCCTTATTGTATTCTCGCGAGATATCTTGTTGGAGCCTCATGATCCGGTCGAGTCGCTCATTCTTTATATCCTCCGGTATCTGGTCTTTAAAGGCGTAAGACGGGGCCCCCTCTTCGTTGGAATAAATAAATGTACCCAGCCTCTCAAACCGGACCTTCTTTATAAAATCCAGAAGCTCGCGAAAATGCTCTTCAGTCTCTCCCGGGAAACCCACTATAACCGTGCTCCTTATCGCCAGTCCGGGTATCCTCTTTCTCAACTTTTCGATCAAAGAACATATCGATTTTGAGGTGGTCTTTCTGTTCATCTTTTTTAGCATGCTGTCGTTTATGTGTTGTATAGGCAGATCGATATATCTGCAGATAGACCTCTCTTCTATTATAGTGGCTATAAGCTCATCTGTCCAGTGGGCAGGGTGCGTATAAAGGAGCCTTATCCACTTAGCTTTACCAAGCGCGGCGATCTCTCTTAAAAGCCTGGCCGTGCTCTTTGCCTTATAAAGATCCTTTCCGTATAATGTAGTATCCTGCCCTATAATGTTCAGCTCCGACATCTCTCTACCGCGCGAAAGAGAGATGATCTCGTTCTTTATAGACTCCACTGGCCTGGACCTTAGATCACCCCTTAGATCCGGTATCACACAATAGCTGCACCTGTTCCCACAGCCTTCCTGGATCTTTATATATACAAAATGGCCGGGGGTTATAAGATCTCTCTCGCATCTTTCATCGTAGATGAATTTCGGCTCTTTCGATACTACAAAAGGTCTATCTTTTATGCTGTTTATTATAAAGTCTATATTCATCAGGTCGCCGGTGCCAATAAAACCATCGATCTCTTTTAACTCATCTTTTAGGGCTTCCCTGTACCTCTGCGTAAGGCACCCGGCAACGATAATATGGCGGATCTTTTTCTTCTTCTTAAGGTCTATAAGTCCGAATATCGTATCAAGTGATTCATCGGTGGCGTCTTTTATAAAAGCGCAGGTATTGACTATCGCTATATCGGAATCCGCCACCTCGTCCACTATCCTGTAGCCCTCCTTCTTTAAAAGGCCTATCATCACTTCCGAATCTACGAGATTCCTCGGACACCCAAGGCTTATTATTCCTATCTTATCCATAA
Source organism: Candidatus Omnitrophota bacterium (assembly GCA_036446495.1). Taxonomy (GTDB): domain Bacteria; phylum Omnitrophota; class Gorgyraeia; order JABMRJ01; family JABMRJ01; genus JAZFTF01. The sequence continues at coordinate 2,927 of JAZFTF010000120.1, forward strand.
CAAAATAGTAACTCCTAAATCCAAAATTAATGCGGTTTTCGGTTAGCGGTTAGCGGTTTACGTATTGGGCGCAAACCGCTAACCGCAAACCGCTAACCGCAAACCGCGAACCGCGGCATATTGCGTTTAAAATTCCAAAGTTATTTCTTCCGGACTTTCATGCCCTCGTGATTTATTATTACGCTTCGTATGCTGCCCGAGCCCGGTGATCCTATATAGCTGTCGTTTAAAGTAAGTTTCAAGGCGTCTCCCCTTCCCACCCAGAGCTCGAGCTCATTCTTGGCTTCCCATATTTTACTGCTGCCTTTATCCAGGGTACTCTCGAATATGATCTTTCCGTCAGATTTGACCCTGAGCCATACTTTATCTGTAGTATTCGCTTTTAAGACCAAAAGATCCTTCGTGGACACTCCGGGCATTTTGGCTGCTCGGACCGGTGGTATCGAGGTCTTTGGGTTCTTAGTCTGCCTCCCGGTCGTCCTGTCCACCACCGGCTTTTGGGCCCCGCCTGCCAGCGCCTTCTCCTCTATCTGTGCGGACCTCCCTGAGGCCAATGCCTTGATCTCTCTTACAAGCCTAGATCCCGCATATAGTATAAGGCCCATAACAAGGATTATCGCGACGGCTGTTGTAAGCCAGGTGTATTTTTCAAAAAGATTCTTTCTGATAGGAGATATGCTCTTTGTCCTGGTCGCGGCATCTATGAGGCTCTCATCTTTATCCTCTTGGTGCCAGGTGCCGCTCAAGAATTCTGATATTATCTGCTTACCGTTGAACCCCAAGAAATCAGCATATTTTTTTAGAAACCCTTTCATATAGACATCGCCTATATGTGGGTTTATGACGTCATCTTCAATAGCGCGGAGAACTTCCGGGAAGATCTTAAGATCTGTATACACCTGATCGTGGCTCAGGCCCATCTTCAGCCTTGCGTCTTTTAAACGCTTACCTACGGAATCCTGCATATTATTATACCTCTTCTATCGCCCCTTCTTTGGTCTTTTCTACCGTCTCCTCTTTTACACCTTCCTCGCCATACTCCCCAATCAATATTTCGCGCGGCTTCGAACCTGCGTATGGGCCGACTATACCCTCGTCTTCCATCATGTCGATAAGCCTCGCCGCTCTTGTATAACCTACGCCTAGACGCCTCTGCAGCATAGAGACAGAAGCCTGCTTACTCTGCATAACAAGCTTTACCGCTTCCTCATACACTTCATCTTTATCGAAATTTTTGAACTTGGACTTCTTCTGCTCCTGCAGTATATCTTCGTCGTAATCGGGGGCTCTCTGATCTTTTATGAATTTGGCCAACCGCTCTATCTCTTCATCGGACACAAGCCCACCCTGGGCCCTTACCGGCTTTGCCGCGCCAGGCTCTATAAAGAGCATGTCTCCCTTGCCCAAGAGCTTGTCTGCCCCGTTTATATCCAGGACCGTCCGTGAATCAACCTTTGAAGCTACCTTGAATGATATCCTTGCCGGGAAGTTGGCTTTTATAATACCGGTTATGACATCGACTGATGGGCGTTGGGTAGCCAGGATTATATGTATACCGACCGCCCTCGACAATTGAGCGAGCCTTGTTATGGCGCTCTCTATCTCCTGCTGGGAGACGGCCATAAGGTCAGCTAGCTCGTCGATTATTAAGATTATATAAGGAAGCCTGTCACTCTCTCCTTTGTCCTTCATCTTTTTGTTATATATGGCTATATTTCTCGCCCCTTTATCAGCAAAGAGCTTGTATCTATTTTCCATTTCGTTGACGATCCAATTGAGGACCGCAGAGACCTTCTTATGATCCGTCACGACCGGACAGATAAGATGCGGTATATTATTGTAGGCCGAAAGCTCCACCATCTTCGGATCAACCATGACAAACTTCACTTCTTCGGGAGAGGCGTTAAAGAGAATGCTGGCTATGATACTGTTGACGCAGACGGTCTTACCCGAACCGGTCGCGCCCGCTATCAAAAGGTGCGGCATGTCATCAAGGTTGGCTAGGACGGGATGTCCGGATATGTCTTTGCCCAGGGCCATGGTAAGTTTTGAATCGGCGTTCTTGAATTCATTCGACTCGAGTATATCTTTTAGATAGACTATCGCGGACTTTGAGTTCGGGACCTCCACGCCTACGGTCCCCCTGCCCGGTATCGGAGCGACGATCCTGACGGATGTCGCCTTCATCGCGAGCGATATATTGTCGCTTAAGTTCGATATCTTGCTTATCTTTATTCCGGGAGCGGGTTCGAGCTCGTATCTGGTTATGACAGGCCCCTGCTCGATCTTCACCACCCTGACCTCGAGGCCAAAGTCGGCGAGAGTATCCTCAAGGATCTTTGAGCTGGTCTCTAGATCCTCCTTAAGATTTCTCTCTTCGACCGGGGGTGGAGAATCAAGTATATCCAACGGAGGCAGTACATAGCCCCTCGTCTCTGTCGTCTTTAGGAGCTCCTTCACCCTTTCTTTAGGCTCTTTGGCCGTGCCCATATCAGGTGCCTGCTTCTCTTTTTTGATAGGCGCCTTCTCCGGCCTTTCGTTCAGAGCCAAGATCGCGGGCGTCGCGGTCTTTATCTCTATCTTAGGCTTCTTGAACGCTTCCCTGGCTATCGCTATCTTCGCTTCAGCCTTTACATGTGTTTTCTGCGCCTTCTGTTTCTGCGCGGCCTCTATTAAAGCCTTAGGTTTTAACAAAGATCTCATTTTTAAAAATACCTTAACGGAGCCTTTATACAAAGCAGAGACCAACGGGAATATCAAAAACTCAGTAGCCAGAAGGAGTGAAAGGATAGAGAGCGCCGCTATAATGACGTAAGCGCCAACCACCCCAAAGTACCTGCTCAAGAGGGTTGAAAAACCAAGTCCGACTATCCCGCCGCTCGAGAAACGGACTGTAGCGTCTTGGGCGTTTATCATGCTTAAAAAAGAACTTACCGCTATGACGAGTACAGCCGCACCGAGCAGCTTGATATAAAACTTCTTTATCTCCCTGCCGATGAATCTTCCGACTGCCCATAAAAGGGTGATGAGCGGAAATACGAAACTTGCTTTTCCGACTGAAAACATGAGTATGCCGGCAAGATAAGCACCTGCGATACCGGCAAAGTTATGAACGGGCTGGTTGGGTGGTGAAGCGTAAGAAGAGAGATCGGCCGTATTGAATGTGAGGAGGCTTACAAGGGTAATAACCGTGATCGCCAAGAAGAGTATGGCCCACATCTCATTCATTCTCTCTTCTTTCATCCGGGGTCTCTTTCTTTTTATCTAAACATGACTAATGTGACGATACCGAGCGCTATGCAAT
>JAZFTF010000121.1:0-7131 GCA_036446495.1 Candidatus Omnitrophota bacterium
GAGAAGCTCAATATAAAGAAGCCGTTGATCCTAGGCATCACAGTCCTTACGAGCATGAATAAAGGAGACCTTGAGGCGATGGGAATAAAGGCGAGCACAGAAGATCGCGTGCTCTTCCTTGCCGAGCTCGCGAAGAAGGCCGGACTCGATGGCGTAGTGGCATCTCCTCAGGAGATAGTTTCTATAAAGAAGAACCTCGGAGATGATCTCTTGGTAGTTACTCCGGGGATAAGGCCGACATGGGCAGAAAAGGGCGATCAGAAGAGGGTTACAACACCGAAAGAGGCATTTGAAAGAGGCGCGGACTATATAGTCATCGGCCGGCCTATTACAAAGGCGGACGACCCTAGGGATGCGGTAGAGAGGATCATGCAGGAGATCGAATGAAAGAAGCGGAAGTATTAAAGATCTTCCAAGAATCAGGCGCTCTCCAGAGTGGCCACTTCAAGCTCTCAAGCGGACTCCATAGCGGCCAATATATGCAGTGCGCCCTTGTTCTCCAACACCCGAGATACGCCGAAAAACTCTGTAAGGCGCTTGCGGAAAAGTTCAAAGATGATAAAGTGGCCGTCGTTGTTGGCCCCGCTATAGGTGGCATAGTCGTCTCCTGCGAAGTCGGCAGGGCGCTTGGCGTCCGGTCGATTTTCACAGAGAGAGAAGACGGCAAGACGAAATTCAGGCGCGGTTTCTCTGTAGACAAAAACGACAGGGTGCTTGTAGTAGAAGATGTCGTTACAACAGGCAAGTCCACCAAAGAGGTCCTGGAAGTCATAAGATCAACAGGTGCCTCTATTGTTGGCATAGGCGCGCTTGTAGATAGATTAAATGGTACGGCCTTTAACGAGAATTACGCGAGCCTTGTCAGGATAGAGATACCGACATTTAAACCGGAAGAGTGCCCTTTGTGCAAGAAAGAGCAGCCGGTCATAAAACCGGGTTCAAGAAGCTAGGCACGCTGCGAAAATAAGGAGATAGATGATGGAGACTGAATTAAATAGATTGATCGAGAAGATAAAGAGAGAAGGCGTCGAACAGGCGGAGAGCGATGCCGCCGAGATCATAAAAGGTGCCGGATCGAAAGCCGACAAGATCATAGCGGACGCTGATGAGCAGGCCTCTGACATCATAGAGAAGGCCAAGGCCCAGGCAGGGGATTTCAAGACAGCTTCCGATAAGGCCCTTAAGCAGGCGGCAAGGGACGTTCTTTTATCTTTGAGGGAGAGGGTCGTGGAGTTTTTTGATAGAGTGGTCAAGAGCAAGGTCTCGGAACAATTTTCCACGGATGTCTTAAAAGAGGTTATAATAAAGGCTGTTTCGAATTTCAATAAAGACAGCGATCTCGATATAGAGGTCGTGGTCAGCGAAAAAGATAAAGAGGCCCTTAAGAAATCGCTATTAGGCGCTTTCAGCAAAGAAGCGAAAGAACACTTTACGCTCAAAGGCTCACCCGGCATAGATAAGGGTTTTAGGATAGGCGAGAAGGGCAAAGACTCTTACATCGATTTTACCGATGAGGCCATTACGGAAGCCTTTAGGAAATACTTAAACCCCAAGCTTGTAGAGATACTCGATATCGATCTGGGAATAGAGAAATAGAAGAGATGATCAATAAATATTATTATCTTGTAGCATCCCTGCCGTATCTTAAGCTCGAGACGGCTGTGCCGATCACAAGAGAAGAGTTCTTAAGCGAGTGCGCAAAGTGGTTAGACGGCAAAAGTTATCAAACTTTAGCGTCTATAGACGCTAAAGAGCCTGGCGCGAAAATGAACGACAACGAGGTAGTAAAAAGCTGGAAGGCATTTGACCGCGATTTTCGCGGCGAACTGGCCAAGGTCCGGCGGGCAAAAAGGGAAGGGGCGCGGGAGAGCATTCCTATGCAGTTAAAAGATATATTCGAAGAGCATACCCCGCTTCTTATGGAAAAAAGAATAGAAGAAAAAAGATGGGATTTTTTGGACGAGAAAGAGTTCGGGTACCATTTTGATATCTACGCGTTATCATTATATTATCTAAAGCTTCAAATATTAGAGAGGCTCTCCGCCTTCAACAAAGAAAGAGGCGGAAAGGCTTTCGAGGAATTATGCGAGGTAAGGTATGAATAAAGGATCGGGAAAGATAGTCTCCATAACAGGCAATATGATAGGTGTCAGATTCGACGGCCACATCATGCAGAACGAAGTGGCGTATGTGCTTATAGGAGAGAAGAGGTTAAAATCAGAGGTCATAAAAATAGAGAGAGACATTGCTTATCTTCAGGTATTTGAGTATACCAAGGGGATTAAGATCGGGGACGCGGTGGAGTTTTCGGGAAAGATGCTCTCCGTCCAGCTTGGGCCCGGCCTATTAGGGATGGTCTACGACGGATTACAGAACCCGCTCCACGAGCTCGCCGAAAAGTTCGGATTCTTTCTGCCGATAGGGGTTGAGTTGGATGCGATCTCTTTTAAAAAGAAGTGGGAGTTTAACCCGGTTGCCAAAAAGGGTGACAGGGTACTCGCGGGCAGCGTGTTAGGATATGTCGATGAAGGGATCTTCAAGCACAAGATAATGGTCCCTTTTGATCTTTACGATGAATACACGGTAGAGGATATAGCGCTGCAGGACGATTACACGATAGACCATACTATCGCGAAGCTGAAGGACAAAAGAGGCGATTCTATAAAAGTCAGTATGATATTCGACTGGCCCGTAAAGATACCGATAGAGGCGTATAAAGAGAAGCTTGTTCCTCAAGAGACCCTTGTTACAAAGATACGCATACTCGATACCTTCTACCCTGTCGCGAAGGGTGGTACGTACTGCATCCCCGGTCCTTTTGGCGCGGGCAAGACAGTGCTGCAACAGCTTACAAGCCGTTACGCCGAGGCCGATATCATAATAATCGCCGCGTGCGGCGAAAGGGCCGGCGAAGTTGTCGAAACGATAAGAGAGTTTCCTCACCTCCAGGACCCGAGGACCGGCAAGACATTGATGGATCGCACTGTGATCATATGCAATACATCTTCGATGCCGGTCGCGGCTAGGGAGTCATCTGTATATACGGCTGCCACCATAGCGGAATATTACAGGCAGATGGGTTTGAATGTATTGCTTCTGGCCGACTCTACATCACGATGGGCGCAGGCGATGAGAGAGATCTCCGGGAGATTAGAAGAGATCCCCGGTGAGGAGGCGTACCCCGCTTATCTGGAATCCAGGATCGCCCAGTTTTACGAGCGATCAGGGGCGGTTAGACTTCATGATGGCCAGACAGGAAGCCTTACAATAGGCGGAACAGTAAGCCCCGCAGGCGGAAATTTTGAAGAGCCTGTTACGCAAGGGACGCTGAAGGTTGTAGGCGCCTTCCATGGCCTCTCGCGCGAGCGATCCGAGGCGCGAAAATTCCCATCCATAGACCCGCTTGAAAGCTGGTCTAAATATACAAGCTTTATAGCGAGCGAGCTCGTAGATAAGGCAAAGGCCATATTGTTCAAAGGGGACTCTGTGAGGCAGATGATGAAAGTAGTAGGCGAAGAAGGCATCTCTGTGGAGGATTTTATCATCTATCTTAAGAGCGAATTTCTAGACTCGGTCTATATACAGCAGAACGGTTTCGACCCTGTGGACGCGGCGACGAGCGCCGACCGCCAAAAGTATGTATTTGCAAAGATCGTAGAGGATATACTGGAAAAAGAATTCATATTTGATGAAAAGGCCGATGCGCGGCAGTTCTTCTATAGCTTGAGGCAGGCCTTTACAGATTGGAACTACGCGGAGTATGAGTCTGACGCGTTTAAGAGACAGGAAGAGAAGGTCTATGAATTGTTAAGGAGTAGAACCACATGAGAAAAGTCTGCACAAGAATACTGAATATAGTAGGCAATGTCTTGACTGTCAGAGCAGAAGGCATATCATATGAAGAACTGGCGGAAGTCTCCACCTCGATGGGCAAGTCTCTCGCCCAGGTAATACGTCTGAATAAGGACCTTGTATACCTCCAGGCCTTTCAGGGTTCCCGCGGCATATCTACGAGCGATGAAGTGACGTTCTTGGGACACCCCATGAAGATAGGTTTCTCATCCAATCTATTGGGCCGCGTCTTTAACGGCAGCGGCACTCCTCGTGATGGCGGTCCGAGTCTTTCCGAAAATCTCATCGAGATCTCAACCCCGGCGGTCAACCCCGCCAAGAGGATAATCCCGAGGCATATGATACGCACCAATATACCGATGATAGATCTATTCAATTCTCTCGTTGAGTCGCAGAAACTCCCTATCTTCTCTGTATCCGGAGAGCCCTATAATGAACTCTTGGCGAGGATCGCCCTTCAGGCGGAGGTCGACATCATAATCTTGGGCGGCATAGGCCTAAAGTATGACCAGTATATGTATTTTAAAAACGCCCTTGAAGAAGGCGGGGCGATCGCAAGGTCGATCTTCTTTATTCACACCGCGTCCGACCCTATAGTCGAGGGTCTTATGGTACCTGATATGTGCCTGGCGACCGGAGAGCGATTTGCTCTCGATGGAAAGAAGGTACTCGTTCTTCTTACTGATATGACAAACTTCGCAGACGCCTTAAAAGAGATCGCCATTACCATGGAACAGGTCCCGTCTAACAGAGGATATCCAGGGGATCTATACAGCCAGCTCGCTTCGCGGTATGAAAAAGCGGTTGATTTTGAAGGGGCCGGGTCTATCACTATCCTCGCTGTAACGACGATGCCGGGAGATGACGTAACGCACCCCGTGCCTGACAACACAGGATACATAACCGAAGGCCAGTTCTATTTAAGAAACGGAAGGATAGAACCATTTGGTTCGCTTAGTAGGCTAAAGCAGCTTGTAAACAAAGATACCAGGGAAGACCATAGGGCGATAATGGATGGCATGCTCCAGCTCTACGCCCAGTACAAGGATACCGAAGAGAAACGTTCCATGGGCTTTAAGATGAGCGACTGGGACAAGAAACTCCTAAAATACGGCAAGCTCTTCGAAGAGAAGATGATGAACCTTAAAGTCAACATACCACTCGAGAAGGCTCTCGATTCCGGGTGGAAGCTGATGGCGGACTGCTTCAGCCCTGAAGAGACGAACTTCCGGACAGAGCTCTTACAGAAATTCTGGCCCAAATAGATATGGCAAAGATAAAGAACACGAAGAACGAGTTAAAGAGGCAGAAAGAGGACCTCAAGAGGTTTACAAGGTACCTCCCGACACTGCTTCTTAAAAAGCAGCAGCTACAAAAAGAGATCTTGAGGATCGCGCACGTTCTTGAAGAGATCGAGACAACGATAGCGCAAAAGAGAGAAGCTATATACGAATGGGTAGATGTGTTTTCGGAAAAAACGAAGATCAAGGATCTGATCAGTGTAGATAAGATCATGACCTCTACGGGCAATATAGCGGGTATCGATATACCGATTTTTGAGAAAGTCGAGTTTAAAGAAGTCAGTTATGATCTTGCGGCTGCTCCGCTATGGATTGATTACGGCATAGAGGCAGTTAAAGAGCTGGACATCCTAAAAGCCCGCCACAAGGTCTCCAAGAGGCAGCTTGAGATCATTAGAGAAGAGCTAAGGATCACGACGCAGAGAGTAAGCCTCTTTGAGAAGATAAAGATACCAGAGGCCAGGGAGAATATACGAAAGATCAGGATATTCTTAGGCGATCTACAGACAGCCGCAGTGGTTACGGGCAAGATAGCCAAGAGGAAGATAGAATATAAGGCTGCGGAGGCGGTAATGTCATGATAGTCAGTATGAAGAGGGTTGCTCTTATCGCCCCGGAAAGCCAAAGGGATGAATTTCTCACAGAGCTGCGCAAGCTCGGGGTCGTTCACATAAAACATGTAAACCTTCCGTCTGCGGGGTCGATCGGCTCAGTAGAAGAGCAGATCTCTAAAACGAATAAGGCCATAGTTATATTGGAAGGTTGCCGTATTCCCCGGGCCGCGGGCAAGGTGATATGGGAGCCTTCCGAGATGGCGGAGAAGGCCAAAGAGATAACCGCCATGGCATCGGAGAGAGAAGACCTCGCAAAGAGCCAGATATATTTAAAGAACCGACTGGAACAATTTAAGCCATGGGGTAGTTTCGACCCGAAAGCATTAAAAGCGTTCGCGGATAAAGATATAAGTGTACGGTTGTATAGGACGACCAAAAGGGCGTTCAAAAAAGCCTCAAAAGAAGATGGCGTCATCCAAATAATAAACGAAGATAAACAATATGTCTATATAGCCCAGGTCTGTAAGATAGACGATGGATTCCTCCCATTCGAAGAAGTAAGATTCCCTGACGAGAGCTTCGAAGAGCTTTATAATAAGCATGAATCCTTTAAAAAGAGGATAGAAGAGATAGAGAGCGATCTTCGCGCAAGCGCGAGGGCGCAAGAGTCGCTAAAGGAGTACTTAAAGATCTTAGAGAGCAAAAAAGTTTTTTTGAATGTTGCCAGCGGCATGGGCCGCGAGAAGGGGTTTTCATATCTCCGGGGCTATTGCCCTATAGACAGGGTGAATAAGATAAAAGAGCTTGCTGTAAAAAATGATCTGGGTTGTTTAGTGGAGGATACTTCCGACTCAGAAGAGGCCCCTACTCTTATAAAAAACCCAAAGTGGTTAGATATCATAAGCCCGGTATTTAAATTCATGAACACGGTCCCCGGATACAGCGAATTCGACATAAGCCTTCCATTCCTGATCTTCTTTAGCCTCTTCTTTGCGATGCTTATAGGAGACGCAGGTTATGGCTTCCTGTTCTTAGTAGGCACATATTTGGCCAGGCGCAAATTGAGATCGGCCCCGATACAACCTTTTGCGCTTATGTATGTTCTGAGCGCCGCTACCATCGTGTGGGGGGCGGTATCCGGCGTATGGTTTGGGTCCGAAGAGATCAGCAAGTTACCGTTTATTAATGCCCTGATTATCCAGCGGGTCAATGGTTATGTCGCGGCCAATCAGGATTTTATCATATACCTCTGTTTTATAATTGGCGCTATTCATCTGGTCATCGCCCATCTGATAAGGGCCTTTCGCACTATAAACAATCTTGTTGCCCTGTCTGAGATAGGGTGGGCGCTTACACTATGCGGGTTATTCTTTACATCGGGAACGCTCGTCATTGACAGGCCCTTCCCGGAATTCGCTAAATAC
>JAZFTF010000122.1:0-3564 GCA_036446495.1 Candidatus Omnitrophota bacterium
GTCGCTTTCAGCGTTATGCACATAATGGTCGAAGGTTTCAGGGTTTGGGTGGAAAATAGGAGCTTGATAGAGCTCAGGGCTAATGGACGTGTGGCCCTAGATAGATTAGTGATCGAGTTCAGGGAGGCGGAGACGGTGAATCTGCAGGATGCCCAGACGGTTGCATTCGAGGCCGATATCTTTGATGACGGCGCCCGAAGAAGTATAGTCTACGCGCTTAGTAATGGAGATCTCACGAGGAGTGTTATAAATGAACCTCCCATACGGACGCTCTGCGGCGAGGTAAGCGCGCTTACATTTTCCTGGAATGCCCCTGTACTTACAGTCGCGATCTCTCTTTCGAGAGGGGATGATACCGTAAACATGAATACGGATGTAATGGCCAGATGCTTACCGTAAAATACAGTAAAAAGGGTATATCAATAGTCTTCGCGGTCTTTACGCTGCTATTGCTTAGCGTGGTGGCATTGGCCATATTCTCTATGGTATCTACCGATATTGAAACCGCCGCGGTAAAGATACGATCGACACGCACGTTCGGCATAGCTGAATCAGGGGTTCAGATAGGTGCACAGGCCATAGCTGACGATACTGCCACAGCCCCACAGACGGCCAATCCGGCGAATAATGGCTATTACGGGGTCGTTTATCTGGAGGGGTATAATTCCGACGGCAATAACGGATCTGATTGGGGCAACGCCTGTTTTCATGGGACAAATTGGTCTGATAATACGCCACTGACTTGTACATTAAACGTCGTCGCGGACGCTAGCTTGGAGATCTGGGGCTTCGAACAGAGGAGCAACTTCATCGGAACCAGACTGCGCAATATAGAGGTAGCGATTAGGGCCAGAAGGGCTATGGCGTCAGGAAGTGGGCGCCCAGGCGCCTCTCCTATAATTCAACTGGAATATACCACAAATGGTAATAGCTCAACTCCAACATGGACGGTTGCTGGGACTTCTTTTACAGTTTCAAACGGCGGATGGGGCCCCCAAAGCTATAGGACCAGACAGATCGGTGTGCCTATAGGCTGGGGTACCTTTATGGACAGCGGTAATTTCAGGATCAGGGCGCGCAGGACCAATGGCGGAAGAAGACGCACTTGCCAAATAGACTCGCTTTGCCTGAGGGCCGAGGTAGAGATAGACGCGTCATCCGAAAGGTGGTATACAGACTGGATGAACTCGGACAGAACGCCAATAGATGCAAATATGGCCTTTGGCGGCGGACAAATAAGCACGATAGCCATAAGTGACGAATCCGGTAAGATAAATATTAATTATATCGACGGACAGACGTGGCGCCTTATATATTATTTGATAAGATTTGATATAGGCATTACCAGGACCGCGGAGGCTCAAGCCATAACCAACGAGATCATAGCGTACTTAGACGGAGGTGACTGGTTTGATACAGTAGAGGAGCTTAAGCAGCTGCCGAGTATGACTGATGAAATTTATGGCCTTATAAGAGATGACGTTACCGTCTATTCCTGGGTAAATAATACCGCGACCAGGCCAGGCACCCCAAACAACCCTGACGCGAGGGCGCCGATAAATATAAACACTGCCAGCAAGAATGTATTGCAGGCCTTTTTAAGATGCTGTATCAGCGGCTATACAAAGATCAGCAATATTGCCGATGCAATAATATCTCAAAGGAACACGCAGCCTTTTACAAACACTTTTTCACATTACGCCATGCATCTGCCCGCGCAGAGAGCGGGCAGCTTTGCGGTCTTTATATTTAATAGAACCGACTTAACACTTCAAAATAAGAGGCTCATACTGGAATTCGCGGATGGCTCTTACATCAACAGGTCCCTTACAGATACCTGGCACAACAGGGAACAGAGGGCCACGGAACTCTGTTTTTATTCAAACGCGTATCTTATAACATCTACCGGCCAGGACTACGGTATAATCCGCACGGTAAGGTCCGTTTATGGCTATACATATGATTATGGTACATATGGAATAAGTACCTCCGGTATATTCAACCTGCCTACGTACATAGGTGACGCCGCGCCGGAAGCGTACTGGAGGGAAGAGCGCTAATAATATATTGGAAATAAAAAAGTTCTGTTATATAATAGAAACATTATGGCTAAAAAGAGAGCATATATAGTAGTAGAGATAAACCCGGTTCATCTTAAGGTCCTTACCTTTGATGCTTCCAGCGAGACACTCCGTTCATCCATGGTAAGGGATATATCCTCATTAAGAGATAAGCCGAGAGACGAATTTATAGTAAAGACCATAAGAGAGGCCCTCCATGAAGACGCGGTGATTTCCGGGGCGGGAACAAGAGGGGTATCGGCTATCCTCGCCAAGGGGTTATCCTCCATAAAGCCGAATGACGGCGCGCCCGCTTCTATCGTCGGGGCTTTAACAAAGAGCCTGCAGGTTTACGCTGCGAAACAGGTTTTAGGGATACTCTGCCTTGCTGACGATTCGGTCCATATAAAAAGGGTAGAGCTGCCGTACATGCCGCTCAATGAGATTCGCGAGGCATTGAAGTGGAGGGTGAAGGGGCTCCTTCCTTTTGAAGCGGAGAATGCGGTATTGGACTTTGATATAATAAATGAATTTACAGATGAGGATGGAGCCAAGAAGTACAGCATTATATTGGCCGCGGTAGAAAAAAAAGAGGTGGATATGAGGCTGGCCCTGATGAAAGAGGCCGGCATAAACATGATCGGATCTGTAAATGTCGGTTCTTTCGGGCTATCCAATCTATTGAAACAGACCCCGGAGGGCAAAAGTGAAAAGACATGCGCTGTCTTGAATGTTGGATACATAAGGTCTATAGTCAATATTTACAAAGGCGCAAAGCTCGTCTTCTCCCGTACTATACCAATAGGAGTAAACCACATAAAAGATTCTATAAAGAACCCGATCATAGTCGAGGTGGAGCCTGTTGACCTGACATCCGAGGAGATAAAGAAGTTAAAAGAGATAGGCATGCCCGATAACAAAGAATCTTTACTCGGAGGAAGGCTGCAGGGAAAGCACCTTTTAGCCTATATGAGGCCGGTACTCGAAAATCTTTGCAGCGAGATAAGACGTTCACTCGACTATTATAACGCCCATCTTGAAGGCAAAGAGGCCTCTAAGATCTACCTGGTGGGAGACGGTTTGCGATACAGAAATCTGGATCTATTCATAGGCGATTTGCTCAAGATAGAGACGGGATATCTCGACTTTTCTTCTCCTGTAAAAGACAACATGCCACGACTGGTCTCCTTGATAGGCGCGGCCATAGGAGGTAAAGGCGCAAAAGTAAACCTTATGCCTGTTGAATACGGGATAGAGAAGTCAGAAAAGATACAAAAGGTCTCCATAAGGATGGTGGGCTTTGCCGCCTTCTCTGCGCTGTTGGTATCGTTTATCCTTGTAAATACGAGGGTCAATGATTACGAAGAGAGGCTCTTAAATGTCAAAGGCCAGCTCAAGATCCTCGATGAGGTAAAGGTTATGTATGAAAACATAATAGAGAGAGAAGGGCTTGTTCGTTTTATCAGCTCGAGTGACGCGCCTAACGTCTCCATACTAAAAGAAC
>JAZFTF010000123.1:0-4536 GCA_036446495.1 Candidatus Omnitrophota bacterium
CATAAACAGGAAGATCTAAAAGTCTTTGAGAATAACATAAGTCTTCGCGGTATTATTAAAGTCCGGTCTTGTGTAATACCCGAATTCTATTTTCATCGGGGGTGAATACTATGTTCGGCATAGGCATGCCTGAACTCATCGTTGTACTTGTGATCATACTACTGATCTTTGGAGCGGCTAAGCTCCCGGAGATCGGCAAGGCGCTGGGTAAGGCGATAAAAGAATTCAAGAAAGCGGGAAAAGAAGAAGACGAAGAGAAGAGATAGGACCACGCGTACTTAAGGATATCCTTTCAAAAAACCCTTTCTCACCTTTAGTCATTACAGACGATGGATACTATAATTTCGATAGTAAGGCAGCGCATAGAGGCCCATCCTAAGAAGATCGCCTTAAGATACAAAAGAGACCGAAAGTTTAAGGGGGTAAGCTGGGGAGAGTTGGGAGAGACGATAACGTCCCTAGGCTGTGCCTTTCTTGATCTCGGCACGAGGATAGGGGACCGCGTAGCCATACTCTCTGAAAACCGTCCTGAATGGGCTTATACAGACCTTGCGATACTCTCATGTGGGGCAATAACAGTACCTATATATCCCACCAGCACCACCAAAGAGATAGAGTACATACTCAATGATTCAGGCGCGGAGACTGTCTTTGTCTCTACAAAAGGGAATCTCGATAAGGTAGCCTCTATCGCCGGACAGACGCCTTTAAAGAGGATAATAACATTCCAGGAGGCGCCGAGCGCCGACCCCCTCGTAATGCTTTTTGATAAATTCCTGGAGATCGGTAAAAATAAACTGCCTCTCTATAGAGATCCGCTGGGAGAGAGGGGCAAGGCCGTGACCCAGGAGGATCTCGTTTCGATCATCTACACATCGGGTTCGACCGGAGCGCCGAAGGGTGTCATGCTTACCAATAAAAATTTCGTCACAAACTGCAAAGCCAGTGCTGATGTAGTGAGGATCGGGCCAAAAGACAGGTACCTTTCGTTTCTGCCTTTAAGCCATGCGTTCGAGAAGATGGCCGGTTTTTACATGATGCTTATCCAGGGCGCGGAGATCACATACGCCCAGAGCAGAGAGACTATATTTGAGGATATAAAGGCTGTGCATCCCACCATGCTTTGCGGGGTGCCGCGATTTTTCGAGAAGCTATATGCCGAGATATTGAATAAGGTGATAGCCGGGCCATCGCTAAACAAGAATCTATTCTTCTGGGCGCATAAGATAGGGCGCGCCTGTCTTAAGAGACGATTAAAGCGCAAAAGGGTTCCTCTGCATCTGGCCGTTTTGAAGATGTTTATCACCAAGCCCATATCGAAGAAGCTTAAAGCCTTGTTGGGCGGCAAACTGAAGTTCTTTATTTCAGGTGGCGCGCCTTTGTCAAGCGAGATAGCCTACTTCTTTCTGAGCTTCGATATATTGATACTCGAAGGTTACGGCCTGACCGAGAGCTCCACTGTGATAAGCGTCAACTCACCGAGAGATTTTAAGATAGGTACGGTAGGAAAGCCTTTATCAGGCGTAGAGGTCAAGATCGCGCCTGACGGAGAGATACTGGCCAGGGGGCCAAATATTATGAAAGGCTATTACAAGCATGTCAAGGATACCGAGACCTCTCTTAAAGACGGCTGGCTCTATACGGGAGATATTGGCCACTTCGATAGAGACGGGTTTCTGGTGATAACCGACAGGAAGAAGGATATAATCGTTACAAGCGGCGGCAAGAACATCTCGCCATCCGAAATAGAGACCGCCATAAAGGTCGATAGGTACATAGACGACGTTCTCGTCTATGGAGACCGCAGGAAGTTCATAAGCGCCCTTATCATGCCTAATGTCGCGAACCTGGAGAAGTACGCGCGGTTTAAAGAGATAGAGTATAAAAACTTGGAGGAGCTCGTAAAGAACCCCAAGATACAGAGCTTCATGGAGCGGAGAATTGATGCCAAGCAGGTTGATATCCCTAAATACGCGCAGATAAAGAAGTGTGTGATATTAAGCGAAGAACTCAAGCAGAGCAAGGGGGAGCTTACGCCTACGCTTAAGATAAAGAGAAAGATCGTGACAGAAAAATATAAAAAATTATTGGATTCTTTATATGAAGAAAATATTAGTTAATATAATATATGTTGCGCTAAAGGCGTTGACCAGGTTTCTCATGTTCTTGTTCTTCAGGGTCCACGCGCAAGGCAAGGAGAATATACCTAAAGATGAGTCGTTTATAATAGTGGCCAACCACTCGAGCTATCTAGACCCTGTAGCGGTCCATATGGTCTTTCGTAAGAATATAAGCTGGATCACTAAGAAAGAGATCTACGATATAAAAGCCTTAAAGTTTATACACTATCTCTGTAGGACCATAAGGGTCAACGGAGCCATAGACGCCGCTATAGACGCTATAAATGAGGGGCGCATAGTCGGTGTATTCCCCGAGGGGGGGCGATCCAAGGATGGCAGTCTGAGAGATGGAGATGTCGGGGCGGCCATAATGGCGCTTAAGACCGGGATGTCCATCCTGCCTATAGGGATAAAGGGTGCGTACCAGGCCTTTGGTACCGGCATGAAGTTTCCTAAACCTCACCCTATAACTATAAATATAGGTAAGATCTTCTCCTTTGAGAAGGTGGGCAAAGAAGAGATAGAAGATTCCGTATTACAGGATAAGAAACAATATATAATGCAGAGGATAGAGGAGCTCCTATAACAGATATGCGTATACACGATAACAAGAAGATGACGATCCTCTCATGGGCGCTTTATGACTTTGCCAACGCCATCTTCGCGATGAATGTCATAGCCCTCTATTTCGCGCTATGGGTCACCGTGGAGATGGGCGCGCCCGATATCGTATATAGTCTTACGCTGGGGGTATCGATGTCCCTAGCGGCGATAGCCATGCCCATCCTGGGAGCGCTTTCCGATAAGAGGGCAAAACGGATGCCGTATCTTATATTCTTCACGGTCTTTTGCGTGGTCTTTCTGGCCTTTATCGGTATGGTAAGTAGCCTCAAACTCGGCCTTATATTTTTCGGTATCGCGAATTTTGGTTACCTTATATCAGGGGCGGTATTCTATAACGCGCTCCTTCCCGACGTAGCAGACAAAGAAAAGATAGGCGCGATTTCGGGATACGGGATATGCTTAAGCTACGCGGGCACGATAACAGGTCTATTGCTTATAAGGCCCATAGCGCTTAAGTTTGGCTACCAGGCGACATTCATGCCTACGGCGCTTCTCTTTTTGCTCTTCGCGCTGCCATGCCTGCTCTTTGTTAAAGACAAGCCGTCATCATCGAAGGCCGCGAGGACAGGGGAGCTCATAAGAGACTCATTTAAAGACCTCTTATTGACACTCGGGGATATCAGGAGATCGAAAGAGCTGTCGAGCTTCTTTCTGGGTATATTCATAATCATCAATAGCGTAAACGCGGTCTTTATATTTATGTCCGTATATCTTAAGAAGGTCTTCCTCTTCTCAGATGGGGAGATCATGACGCTTTATATATATTCAAACATCTTTTCTCTCGTCGGGGCACTGGTCTCGGGCGCTGTCTCCGACAAGCTCGGGGCGAAAAGAACGCTTGTGGCCGCGATAGGTATCTGTTCGGTGGCGGTCTTCGCGGGGGTGGTGACGCCGACAAAGCATGTTCTTTGGGTAGTCGGGCCGATGGTAGGGCTGGCTTTCAGCTCTATAAGGGTCTCGGGCCGCGCCTTAGCGGTAGAGATCTTTCCTAAGGAGAAGATAGGCCAGATATTCGGACACCTTGGATTTTTGTCGAATCTCGCCTTTTTAGGATTGCTCGCCTGGGGCCTCTCTGTATATCTCTTTGAACCCTTAGGCAACTTTAAATACAGGATAGCATTATTTACGCTCTTATTGATACTATTGCTAGGTATAAATATATTACACAAAGGAGGAGTGCATGATCAGGGAAAGGATCGAGAAAGAGCTTAAAGAGGCCCTTAAGGAGAAGAATGAGACAAAGGTCTCAACCTTGAGGATGTTAAAAGCCGACCTTCAGAACCTCGCCATCCAGAAGAAAGAAGAGCTCAAGGATGATAGCATTATAAAGGTCATACAGAAGCAGGTCAAACAACGGAAGGACTCGATAGAGCAATTCAAGAAGGGAAATAGAGATGACCTCGCGGCGAAAGAAGAGAAAGAGCTCACCATACTCGAATCATTCTTGCCTAAGATGTTATCAGAAGAAGAGTTAACAAAGATTGTCAAGGACGTTATAGCCGAGCTTGGCGCTGCCACAAAGAAAGAGATGGGCGGTGTGATCAGAGAAGTCATTGCCAAGGCCCAGGGCCGCGCCGATGGAAAGACCGTCAGCCAGCTCGTCTCGGGGCTCCTTAAGTAACATCTTGATTTTACCCGCCTGCCATTATATAATATTAATATAAAAGAAAGGTAACAATGGCCAAGATCGATGCCGATGGAGAGATCCTCTCGCTCGAGCGGGAAGATCTCATTATGAGGATACGAAAGAGAGAGCCGACCGACCTTTCCGGGGAAGACCTGTCTGGGGCTG